>JAETTS010000847.1 GCA_021769025.1 Enterocloster bolteae | reverse complement strand
GCCAGATATAAGAAGGAGTCCTTTAACGGAGAGCGTCCTCATGCCGTTTATTTTTCAAAACGGGTCAATTATGCAACCGGAGACAAAGGCCTGATTCCCAGACACGCCGACATGGTGGAGCGGCTGGATTATGAGGTGGAACTGGCTGTGATCATTGGAAAAGATGCCTGCCATGTATCAAAGGAAGATGCGAGAAAATACATATTCGGATACACAATCATCAATGACGTCAGTGCCAGAGATGTGCAGAACCGTCATAACCAGTGGTACTTTGGGAAAAGTCTGGACGGTTTTTTCCCTATGGGACCGTGCATTGTGTCTGCGGATGAGATACCTTATCCCCCAAAGCTGCCGATCCGCTCCTATGTAAACGGGGAACTGCGTCAGGACAGCAATACGGAACTTTTAATCTTTGATATTGACCACATTATCAGCGAACTGTCCGGGGGCATGACCCTGCGTGCAGGAACCATCATTGCTACCGGTACTCCGGCAGGAGCCGGGCTGGGCTTTGACCCTCCCAGATTTTTAAAGGCAGGGGATGAGGTAGTCTGTGAGATTGAGGGGATTGGAAGGCTTACCAATATCATAGCAGACAATTGACTGCTGCAATATCAAAAGGAGAAATAATTTGGCAGAAAAAACAGAAGGAACATTTTGGGAGAAAAGCGACCAGCAGCTGGAGAACGGATACCATGTTAAATTTGTTACCATGAGGCATCATTCGCCGTTTCATTGGCACCGGGCCATGGAACTTCTGTTTATTCTCAACGGAAAAGCCACAGTCACCATGGAAGGAAAAAAATACCGCTTAAAGCCTTTGGAGTTTATGGTTATGGATTCCGCCCAGGTTCACGACACGGTATATGCCATGCCTCAGACCATGGGAGTCTGCATCCATATTTCTAAAAACTACATGCGCCGGTATCTTCCCGATATTGAACTGATGCGGTTCAGGTGCAGTCTGAACACCCTTCTTCCGTCCCAGACAGAGGCTTACAGCCGCCTCTGCCAGCTGATAAAGGAACTTACGGTTCTGTATTTCAGACAGACACCCAGCTATCAGCTGAGGAGCAAAGCCGTGGTGCTTCAGATTCTGGCGGAGCTGGTGGAACATTTCAGCAGCAGCGTGTCGGAATCCCTTTCCGTGTCGGGCCTTCATAAGCT
>JAETTS010000846.1 GCA_021769025.1 Enterocloster bolteae | reverse complement strand
TGGCTATTTTTAGGACTGACGAAAACAGACCATGGGAGTGTAAAGTTGATAACGCCGGACACTTTTTCGCCCTTACCATAACAGTCAAAGACATACTCTCCAACAGGAACCCAATTCCCATTGTCATCAACATCGACTTCTGGTGTGACTTTTACATGGGTGACAGAACCGTCTTCTCCAATCTTATCAAGTGTAAAATCCAAAACAACAGGGACCTCGTATACACCCTTTTCGAGATATTTATTATTTCCCTCAACACGCGGGCCGTTCGCCGCCTTTTCCTTCAGGAATGCCACGTACTCAGCAGTATAGGTATTCCCATCGCTATAGGTAGCCTTCTGATAGGTATCCCAGATGGAGGGGCTAAACACGTAGCCAGTAGGCGCCATATAACCGGAACTGGACATCTCACTTACAGGACGGTCTGCCCACCCAATTTCTCTGGCTTCGGTAATATCCACGTTGAAGAAGAGCTGGGCTACCTGAGCACGAGTCAGGTTGCTCTTAGGCACGAAGGTCCCATCTTTGTCCACACCAGTGCAGATTGCCATATTGTACGCCTTTACAACGGCCTCTTGGTACTGAGGGCTGATGCTGGCGCCGTCAGGAATATCAGCCAGGGTCCAAGTCCAAGGAGACTCCTTGGTAATTCCTTTCAGCTTAGTCATGCCAGCGATGGCCTCCTCACGGGAAATGGGCTGGTCATAGACCGCCGGAGTGATAGCCCCATGATTGGCGATATACCCAGCTTCAATGCTTTTCTGCACCGCGCCGTAGCCCCAATAGGAATTGCTGCTGCTGGTGTCCAATCCCATCGCCCTACACATAATAGTGGAGAAGGCCGCGATGGACATATTCTCGTTTGGCGAAAAGCGGTTGTTGCCCACACCGGCTACCAGGCCGCCTTCTGCCATCGCACTCACTGCCGGGGAGAACCAATCGCTGGATTTCACATCTGTGAACGGGCTCTCCACCGCCAGGGCTGTGCCGCCTCCGCCAACCGCAAGCGTTGTAACACAGGTCACGGTTGCAAGGCACATTGCAACTTTCTTTTTGACTTTGGTTTTCATGATGATACTTCCTTTCATAGTTTGATTAAATTTTGGCGATTCATTTCTCTCATCGCCTTGTTTTACTGTGTCCTTATTATAGCAAACCACGGCCACA
>JAETTS010000845.1 GCA_021769025.1 Enterocloster bolteae | reverse complement strand
CTTTTGGACATATCATATAGTACAACTATAGAGATCAAAGGAAGTGGTATTATGAAAATCTGCCTGGATGCAGGACATTATGGCAAATACAACCAAAGTCCCTGTGACAAGGCGTATTATGAATCAGATATGACATGGAAGCTGCATCTGATGCTAAAACGCCATCTGGAAGCTTATGGAATCCAGGTGATTCTTACCCGCGAAAGCCAGGAAAAGGATCGGAAACTATATGACAGGGGAGCAGCCTCCAAAGGCTGTCAGCTGTTCCTTTCCCTACACTCCAACGCAACCCAAAAGGAATCCGTGGATTATCCGGCCTCCTACTGTGCTATCAATAAAAGCGCAGATAAAATTGGACTGGCATTGGCCCAGTGCGTAGAACGAGTGATGGGCACCGTCCAAAAAGCGCGAATCGAGAACAGAGAAGGAAAACACGGTGATTACTATGGAGTCATCCGAGGTGCTACTGCTGTAGGTGTCCCTGGACTGATCCTTGAACATTCCTTCCACACCAATCCAGCGGCTACGAAGTGGCTCCTCAAAGACTCCAATCTGGACAGACTGGCACAAGCCGAGGCAAAAGAGATCGCCAGATTTTACGGCATTGCCAAACCTGACAAGCCTGACAGCCCGGATAACTCAGACAACCAACAACCTGTAGAAGGCTTTGTACTGGCTGCCGACAAGGTACGCTGGTGGTACCAGTTTCAAGATGGAAGTTATGCCGCCAATGGATGGTATTGGCTGACTGAGAAAACAGGAAAAACCTCCGGATGGTATCTGTTCGACAAAGACGGATATATGTTGGTAGGATATCAAACTGCCTCGGACGGGCGAAGCTTCCTTCTCTGCCCAGATCCGGGAATCCACCTGGGACAATGTATGGTAACTGACGACCAGGGCCAACTAAAGATTGCACAATATGATATGGAGGCCAAAAAATACCTGATCTAACCCCAAATGTCATGAGGGTTGCCGGGTGCCAGTGACGTCCGTTTGGCAACGGCCGAAGCGGAGCGGAGACGCAAAGTGCAGAGCAATCCGGTATCAAAGCTATCCAAACCATTATAAAATCCAAACTTTTTTAGAAAGTATTTGATTTTTAATACTTTCCAAATAAAAAGGTTTGGATTTAATTTTTCATGTATGATTATCTTACCATAAATT
>JAETTS010000844.1 GCA_021769025.1 Enterocloster bolteae | reverse complement strand
CCGACTGCAACCCTTGCCAGAGATAAGCTAAGAGGTCTTGATTCTGGGCTGCAATACGGTCCATCCCCAAAGCTTTCAAGTAATCAACAGCAGCACCCAGCCCAATCGCTTCTGCAATTGGAGGCGTTCCCGCCTCTAACTTCCAGGGTAAATCCGTCCAGCTTGACTCTTTCTCAAAAACAAAGTCAATCATCTCACCGCCAAATTCTACCGGTTCCAAGTTCTTCAAATGAGATTCTTTGCCATAAAGAACTCCAATCCCGGTTGGCCCCATCATCTTATGACCGGAAAAGACTAGAAAATCGACCTCTAATTGCTGAACATCAACAGGAAGATGCGGCACAGACTGAGCCCCATCCACCACTAGGTAAGCTCCTACATCGTGAACCCACTCAGCAATCTCTGCAATCGGATTTTCAATCCCTAGCACATTGGAGACATGAGCCAAAGAAACAACCTTTGTTGCTGGATTCAATTTAGCCTTTAGATCATCCAAATCCAGACGGCCATCTTTGAGATAGACATAAACCAACTGGGCTCCTGTTCGTTGACAAACCTGTTGCCAAGGAACAATATTGGAATGGTGTTCCATAATAGAGATCAAAACTTCATCTCCAGGGGACAATTGGGATTCTAACATCCGAGCTAGATGGTTAAGACCTGTTGTTGTTCCTCGAGTAAAAATAATCTCCCTTTCAGAAGCAGCTCCAATAAAGGAGGCGACTTTTCGTCGCGCTTCTTCATAGGCCTGGGTTGCAGATTCACCTAAACTATGGACACCACGGTGAACATTGGCGTTAATTTTTTGGTAATAGTGATTCATGGCCTCGATCACAGCGATCGGCTTTTGGCTGGTTGCTGCACTATCTAGATAGACCAAATCTTCCTCATGGACCTGTTGGTCTAGAATAGGAAAGTCTTTTTGGATCTGCCGACCGTCGATTGGCTGCATGGCTACTCCTCTTGTTTATCTTTTGCTTAACTTATCTTCGATAACTTGGATCATATCATCCCGAACTTCTTTAACTGGGATTTCCACAATTACGGCTCCCAAGAAGCCACGAACAACGAGACGTTCCGCAGTTGCCCGATCCAAGCCACGACTCATGAGGTAATAAAGATCTTCCGGATCTACCTGTCCAATAGAGGCTGCGTGTCCTGCTGTTACTTC
>JAETTS010000030.1 GCA_021769025.1 Enterocloster bolteae | reverse complement strand
GTCAATGATATCCATGCGGTCACCGATCATCTTCTGGGACAGCACATGGCTTCCGGCGCAGGCACCGGATAAGAGGAACAAGACCATGAGGAATGCATTGCCGCCCTGGAGGAACACAGAGACAGGACGGCCGTTTAGGGAGATGCAGAGAACGCCTCCCATACACAGGAAGATGCAGAGAGTTTTCCTGGGAGTAAGGGTTTCACGGAACAGAAATACGCTGGAAAGCGTGATAAAAATAGTCTGTGCAGGCTGAGCCACAATATTTCCGTAAGACAGACCGTGGGTCAAGCCATAATTCTCTGTAAAATAAGCCAGCCATTTGGCGGTGGCACCGAAGACAATCCATTTCCAGTTTTCTAAAATAAGCCTCCCGAACTGTTTGGGAAACTTTTGTCGTTTGGCTAATTTAAGTAAAAGAAGAAACAGCACACCGGTGATGAAACGGAAAAAGGTGATAAATTCAGGCGCGTAGTAGGGACTTATCAATTTTACGCAGGTTCCCCCAAAACTGAACATCAATGCAACACATAATAAATATACGTACCCCATAACAATTCTCCCTTGTAAGTTCTGAAATGTTGTTTATTTATTTTTATTGTACAGAATGAGAAGTCCTTTTAACAGAAGATCGTCTTCATAGGCGATGCGGTGGCGGCACAGAGGGACTAAAAGCCTGGCCAGGCCGCCTGTAGAGACAAGAGACGGAAGCGTCCCCAACTCTTCTGCCATCCGGTCGATGATACCGTCGATCATAGCCGCGGTCCCGTAAATGATGCCGGAACGCATACAGTCAATGGTGTTTTTACCAATGACATTGCCAGGGGCCTCCAGGCTGATGAAGGGAAGCTGCGCTGTTTTATTGCTTAAGGAATCTAAGGAGACCCGAAGGCCAGGAAGAATCACACCGCCGATATAGTTTTTGGAACGGTCCACAACTGACATGGTGGTGGCGGTTCCCATATCGATGATGATAATGGGGCAGGGGTATTCCCTGATGGCTGCCACCGCATCCACGATCATATCGCTTCCTACGGTCTTGGGATTATCCATGATGATGTTCAGTCCGGTCTTCATGCCGGATCCCACCAGCATAGGACGTATGCCGCAGACCTTTTCCACAGCGGAGAGAATGGTGGAGTTTAGAGGCGGAACCACGGAGGACAGGATGGCACCCTCGATGGAGGAGACCGAAATGGCATAGATCTCCAGAATGCTTTTGATGTTGACTGCGTATTCCAGGTCGGTTTTGCCACTGTTGGTGGTGACACGCTCTACAAAATAGGTTTTCTCATCGTCAATGCCTCCGATGACAATGTTGGTGTTTCCCATATCGATTGCTAAAATCATGAAAGACTCCTTTCTTTTCCGATACATTTATGATATACTACGAGACGGAACAGGCCGGCAGGAGATCGTCGGCTGTTACTGTAAAAGTCTTGAATTCTTGTTGTAGGACTGCGCACTTGCTGCGCTGTCCGTCTGTCGCGCTAGAATGCTTTTTGCATTCTGTGTGCATCCCCCCCCGGAGGGTATTCCCCTTCATTGGTAGCACCGATAAAGCGGTATAGGGGGCTGTAAGGATTCAGAATAGGAACACTACCAATCTACCATATTTTCATAAAAATTACAACGGAGGAAGCAGATGTTAAAGGGAAAGACTGTGATTCTGGGAATCAGCGGAAGCATCGCCGCATATAAGATTGCCTATCTTGCCAGCAGTTTGAAGAAACGGAATGCAGATGTCCATGTGATTATGACAAGAAATGCCACGGAGTTTATCACGCCGGTGACATTTGAGAGCCTGACCGGTAATAAATGCCTGGTGGATACCTTTGACCGGAATTTTGAGTTTCAGGTGGAGCATGTGGCCCTGGCAAAACGGGCGGATATCTTTATGCTGGCTCCGGCTACGGCCAACGTGATCGCCAAGGTGGCCCATGGGCTGGCGGACGATATGCTGACAACCACATTTTTGGCGTGTAAATGTCCAAAATACATTTCACCGGCAATGAATACGCAGATGTATGAGAATCCGGTTACCCAGGATAATATAAAGACTTGTGTTTCCTACGGTATCCATGTCATTGACCCGGCTGTAGGATATCTGGCCTGTGGAGACACGGGGGCAGGAAAGATGCCGGAGCCAGAGGTTCTTTTGGAGGCCATTGTTCATGAAATCGCATATCCCAAGGATCTGGTTGGGAAGAGGATTCTGGTGACTGCAGGGCCTACCAGGGAATCCATAGACCCGGTTCGGTATATCACCAACCATTCTACAGGGAAGATGGGATATGCCATTGCCAAGGTGGCTGCCAGCCGGGGAGCCCAGGTGACCTTGGTGACCGGGCCAGCGCAGATTGGGAAACCGGGATTTGTGAAGATTGTGGAGGTGGAGAGCGCCAAGGAGATGATGCGGGCTGTACTTTTGGAGAGCAAAGAGCAGGATGCCATCATCAAGGCGGCTGCTGTGGCAGATTACCGGCCAGCGGTCATGGCTCAGGAGAAGATCAAGAAGAATCAGGGGGAACTGAACATTCCGCTGGAGCGGACGGATGATATCCTGGGGTATCTGGGACAGCATAAGAGGGAAGGACAGTTTCTGTGCGGATTTTCCATGGAGACAGAGAATGTGTTGGAGAATTCCAGGGAGAAGCTGGAGAAAAAGAACCTGGACATGGTGGTGGCCAACAGCCTGAAACAGGAAGGGGCCGGGTTTGGAACGGATACCAATATTGTGACGCTGATTACGAAGGATGGGGAAGAGGCGTTGGGGAAGATGAGTAAAGAAGAGGTGGCAGATCGGATCCTTTCCCGGATTTTTGGGTGAGGAGCCCCTTGAAGGGGACACGTTATCCGTAAGGAGGAAGAAGCAATGAGATACGAGGAGTTTACGATTTCTGTAGAAGGACAGGTAAGCGGGGCGGTGACGCTTCATAGTTATATTCTGGATGCGGTCAGTGTAGATACAGAGAAAAGGCGGCCAGCGGTGATTGTCTGCCCGGGAGGCGGATACCGGATGCGTTCGGACCGGGAGGCAGAGCCGGTGGTGATGCAGTTTTTGGCTATGGGGTATCATAGCTTTTTGCTGGATTACAGTGTGGAACCCAACCATTTTCCTACGGCCCTCAGAGAGCTGGCGGAGGCGGTGGCCCTTGTCCGGGAACATTCGGATGAATGGAAGGTGAATCCGGACAAGGTTCTGGTGTGCGGATTTTCGGCGGCAGGGCATCTGTGCTGCAGCCTGGGGAATTTCTGGAATCGGGAGTTTGTCTATGGCTCCATAGGAAGAAGGGCGGATGAGATCCGGCCAGACGGAATGATTCTCTGCTATCCGGTGATTACCAGCGGTCCTTATGCCCATGAGGGATCCTTTGAATACCTTCTGGGAGAGGATGCCCTGAAGGGGGACAGGGAAGGAGAGAACCGCCCGGAAAGAGAAAAACAAGTATCCATGGAACTGCAGGTGACAGGGAATACGCCGCCGGCATTTATCTGGCACACCTTTGAGGATCAGTCGGTTCCTGTGGAAAACAGCCTGCTTCTGGCCTCTGCCCTCAGGAAAGCGGGGGTGAGCTTTGAACTTCACATATTCCCAAAGGGAGGGCATGGTTCGTCTCTGGCCAATGAGGAGACATCTGGGGTTTTGAAAAAGGAATTGATTATTCCAGAGGCCCAGGTATGGATCTCTTTAGCCCATACATGGATTGAGAATTTGAAAGTAACAGTTCAGACGGCAATGTCGCTTAATTAAGATTTGGATGTTTGAAAATAGCGAAAGGTCCGCCGCGAGCGTGCCCAGGAGAATACAATAGGATTCCCTCCTCAGGTGGCCCTTTCGCAATTTTTCAAACAGCCCAACCTAAACTAAATGCATTACCTTTGAAGGGGAATGGAACAGATTGCCAATAGGATAGTATATCATAAGGAATGTTAAATCAAAGAAAAGCCAGCAGCCATATCTTGTAACAAGAATATGGTTGCTGGCTTTGTTGGCCTGGCAAGAGTTGATATGAAACACTACCTACTCCCTTCCCTCCATCAGATACGGTCGCACGCACACCGGCGTAGGGGCGAAGGTCTGAGACAGATACTTTAGTGAGCCGTCCTGGCAGATGGAGAATACGACCAGATTATCCGTATCCTGATTGGCGACGATCACATAAGTTCCAGTAGGATCAATGGCAAAATTCCTGGGGACACCTCCGCGGCAGTCTGTCATGCCTGCGTAGCGCAGCAGGCCGGTCTGTCCGTCAACCTCATAGCCGATCAGGCTGTTGTGTCCCCGGTTGGAGCCATAGAGGAACCGTCCATCAGGGGTGATCTGAATGTCTGCCCCACTGTTTTCTCCATGAAACGCCGGATCCTGCATAAGGGGAACGGTCTGCAGCTTCTCGAAGGTTCCCTCTTCCTGGTTGTACTTAAGAGCATAGATGGTGCAGTCCAGCTCATTGGTCAGGTAGCAGAACCTGCCATTTGGGTGGAAGACACAGTGTCGGGGACCGGCTCCAGGCTCTGTAAAGAAGGAGACGGCGCTGCGAAGCGTTCCCGTTGCCTCATCTGGTTGGTAAGCCACAAGGGTATCTGTGCCAAGATCCGGCACAAAGGCAAAGCGTCCGTCTGGCGAGAAGGTGGTGGAGTGGGCATGGGGGCCCTTCTGGCGTTTTTCGTTCACGCTGGAGCCTTCGTGCTGTACAAAGTGGGAGGCCTCCCCCAGGGAGCCGTCTGGCTGTACAGGGTATACGCATACGCTGCCACTCATGAAGTTAGAGACAAAGACATGGGAACCGCTTTTGCTTAGGACGACATGACAGGGATCCGTGCCAAAGGTAGGCTGCTGATTGAGAAAGGTCAGCTTTTTGCTGTCTGGATCCACAGAAAAAGCGCTTACAGCACCACCTTTCCTGCCCCCAAATTCTTTCAGTTCATTTACCGCGTACAAGGTCTTGTGATCATCGCTTAACACCAGGTAAGACGGATTGTCCACATCTGGCAGCGCATCGGCCTGCACCAGGGTGCCGGTGTCAAGATCCAACTCATAGCGGTAGATTCCCTTTCCCTTCCCTTCAAGAATCTGGCCGGTGCCGAATAAGATCGGCTGCGTATACGTACCTACAAATATGGTTTCTTTTCTTCCCACAACAAACTCCTCCTTTTTCTTCCCACGCCTTTTGCGCATGGCTTTTCTTTCTTCTTTAACAGGAAAAAACCAATTCGTCAAGAGGAACGGGAGACAATCCAAAAAAGGGAAAGCTTTTTTGAAAATAAGTTAAAGAATCCTAAGTATCCCTGGAGCCATCTTTTTTGCGGTAAGAGGACGGTGGAAAGCCGGTGACGCGGCCAAAGGCTTTATTGAAGCTGGTACTGCTGTTAAAGCCGCAGGAAATGGCGATATCGGTTAGGCTTTTGTTGGTGGTTTTAATAAGCTGTATGGCATAGTCCACCCGCTTTTTGGTGATATATTCAAACAAGGTGATTCCATTATACCGTTTAAAAATAGATGAAAAATAGGCGGGGCTGATACACGCAATCTTCGCAAGCTCCGGCAGGGTAAGGTGGGAGTCCAGATGAAAGTTAATGTAGTTCATAATCTCGCTGATCTTATACAGATCTTTGTTGGACAAAGCCTTGGTGTTGCGGGGGTCAGAATCGTGGAAGCCGTAGCTGCACAGAATCTGATATAAGATGCTTTCAAGAAGAATCTTCACCCGAAGCTTGTAATACGGAGGCTGGGAGACAAAGGTTTCCTGCATCTGGCGGAACAGGGAAGCGATCTCCTTAGCTGCCGGATGTTCAAAATCCAGCCGGTGGGAAAATTTTTCATGTCGGTTGAAGAACACATCAAGAAACTGCACATCCTCCGCCTGTCCATAAAAATTCCACAGAAAAGATGTTTCAAAGTGGATGACAAGGTTATCCACCTCCTCCCCTTCTTTTAAAATGATGTTGTGTACCTCGGTGTTGTTTATGACATAGATATCTCCGGCATGAATGTTGTAGGATTTGTCGCCGATCTTATAGATGCCGGTTCCGCTGGCAATCAGCGATACTTCCAGCATATGATGGGAGTGAGGCCTGTACATGTTGGGCCATTTAAGGTGGTTGTCGTCAAAGGTGATGGCGGCCATACCATTTTCATGAGTAAAGCCATACTGGGTTTTCTTGATATTCTCAATATAAATTTCTGTTTTCATCGTCTGCTCTTTTCCAAATCAGGTAAATAGTTGCTTAAACATTCCGTCACAAGATATTCTTTATTATAAAGGTGGGCGTATCGGTTGTAAAGCTTCTTTTCTCCAGTGTCGCAACACAAAGCCTCCCTGGAATTGGTAATATTGATGGATAATTCTGCTTAAATTAAAAAATAGTTGTAAAACATAGTAAAAAAATTGTAGAAATCAAAAAAGAAAAAGAGTACTATCTGACTATCAGAAGAAATGATAGCTTTTAGCAAAGGAGAGGAACTTATGGGATATCCTGTACATCATGGGGCGGTTATCGGTTGCGGATTTATTGCACATACCAAACATCTTCCGGCATTGGAGAAGCTGAAGGATCGGATCCAGCTGACTGCCTTCTGTGACCTGAAAGAAGAACGGGCACAGAAAGCGGCAAGCCAGTACGGTGCAGAGGGCGCATCTGTCTATACCGATTATAGGGAAGCGTTGAAACGTTCCGATATCGATGTTGTGTATGTATTGACACCGAATCGGACACACTGTGAACTGACAACAGCCGCCTTAAAGGCCGGAAAACATGTGATGTGTGAGAAGCCTATGGCAGTCAGCAGCACAGAGGCAAAGCAGATGTGCGATGAGGCAAAGGCTTCTGGCAGACAGCTTACCATCGGTTACCAGAACCGTTTCCGACAGGACAGCCGGTATCTGAAGAAGGTGGTGGAAGAAGGACAGTTGGGAGAGATCTATCTGGCCAAAGCCCATGCAGTTCGACGAAGGGGAATTCCAACATGGGGAGTATTTTTAAATGAAAAAGAGCAGGGCGGAGGAGCACTGATTGATATCGGAACCCATGCACTGGATATGACGCTGTGGATCATGGACAATTATAAACCCAAACGGGTGACTGGCTCTGTCTACCATAAGCTTGGTACAGGAGAGACATGTGGAAACTTGTTTGGCCCATGGGACAACAAGAAGATTACCGTGGAGGATTCGGCTTTTGGCTATATTGTGATGGAAAATGGAGCCACTATCTTTCTGGAAGCCAGCTGGGCGTTACATACCCTGGATACCAGGGAACAGAAGGTGACTCTCTGCGGCACAAGGGCAGGGGCGGATATGAATGACGGAGTCTGTATCAATGGGATTTTTGGAGGAGAACTTAGCGAAACCTATCCCCTGCTGCGGCAGACAGGGGTGCCTGGGCAGATACCCAGCAGCCATGAGGCAGATGTGGAAGCCCGGATGTGGCTGGATGCCCTGGACACAGGCAGAAACGCTCTGGTAAAGCCGGAACAGGCCATGGTGGTAACCCAGATACTGGAAGCAATCTATACTTCTGCAAGAACTGGAAAAGAAGTTTTATTTCAGTGAAACTAAGAAAAGCAGTTGTCAAACCATATTACAAAAGGAGGAAAAGCTGTGAAAAAATTTTTATCAGTCACATTGTCACTTGTTATGACACTGTCCCTGCTTGCGGGATGTTCAGGAGGAGAGAAGCCACAGGAAACACAGCAGCAGACCCAGGCTGCACAGACAGAGGCCCCTTCTTCAGAGACGACCAAAGCCCCGGAAGCCGGAGGCCAGGAGCAGACAGAAGGATCCGCCACCCAGTTCCCCAGAGAAGAATCCTTATATTTCTTTTCCGGCATGGGCGTGTTGCCGGTGTCCTTCAATCCGTTGGTAGGCGCAGGCGGAGAATGGCCTGCAGGGCAGATGCAGTATCTTTTATATGAAGCATTGTTTATGATGGATATGCTTACCGGTGAACTGGAGCCATTGGTTGGAGATTCTTATGAGGTTCAGGATGACAACAGCATCAAGATCGCGGTCAATAAGGAAGCCCATTTTAACGATGGTTCTCCATTGACAGCTGAGGATGTGAAGTTCAGCTATGACCTGGCCAATCGATATGACCTGCAGTGGAGCAGCTACTGGAGCAACATTGAGTCTGTGGAAGCAACAGATGAGAAAACAGTGGTTATCCGTCAGAAAGCAGACAATGTGAACACTCCTGTTGTCCTTGACTCCCTTCAGATGGTTCCGATCCTGCCTAAGGCTATATGGGAACCTTTGGCGGAACAAGCAGGGGATGATGTAAGCAAGATTCGTGCATTTGACAATATGGATAACCCGGTAGGATCCGGCGCATACAAAGTGCACAGCTTCAATGACCAGGGCGTATATCTGGAACGTGACGAGAATTACTGGGGTACCGTACGTTTTGGAGGCCTTCCGGCACCCAAATATGTGATCCAGCCGATTTATAAATCCAATGACCTTGTTACAACCGATCTTCTGAATAACAATCTGGATCTTGCACAGGCCTATATTCCCAAGATCTGGGAGCTTAGTGCCAAGAATCCGGCAATCAAGACCTATTTAAAGGATGCGCCCTATTATCTTGAGGGCGGCATGGTTGCCATGGTTTTCAATACCAGTGTGCCTGGACTTGACAACCCGGAGGTGCGCCGTGCACTGGCCTACGGCATTAACTACAAGCAGGTTGGTGAGTTGGCTATGTCCGGTTACACCAAGGATATCATTCCTCTTCTCTGTCTGTCAGATGGAGTGGAGAACCGGTATGTGGACATGGATGCCCTGGGAGACCTGGTCTGGGGATACGATTTAGACAAAGCAAACGAACTTCTGGATGCCATGGGAGCCGAGAAAGGCTCAGACGGAATCCGGATACTTCCGGATGGAACACGTATGTCCTGGTCCCTGCAGACCGGCTACGGCTGGAGCGACTGGAATGCAGCGGCAGAGGTGATCTCACAGAATCTGAAGGCTGTAGGTGTGGAGATTATCAGTGATATGCCGGAATCCGCTGTATTCAGCAGTAACCGCAGAACCGGAGAGTTTGAACTGTGTCTGAACATCATCGGTGAGAATCCACGTCCTTCTCAGCCGTGGTATCGCTACAAAGATACTCTGTATTCCAAGGGAATTCCAGATTTCGGCTCTTTAAGCTTCTCCAATTTTGGCCGTTACTCCAATGCCCGTGCAGATGAGATCATTGACCAACTTCCATTTGTGACAGACGAGGCACAGCTGAAAGAACTGCATACCGAGTTAAATAAGATCTTTTTGGAGGAGGCTCCGGTGATCCCCATCTTCTACCGCCCGTTCCAGTTCTATGAGTTTAACGAGACTTACTGGACCAACTTCCCCACTGCGGACAATGGTTCCAAGGTGCCACCTATGCTTGACCGCGGCGCTGGTATCAAATTCCTGTATGAGATCAAGCCTGCAGGTCAGTAGTCCTCTGGAATGAGAATGTGTGCCATTGCTTTCCGGCAGGCATAAAAAAGCCTGCCGGAAGCATTTAGAAAGGAACAGGATGGATGAGCGGCTATAAAAAATATTTCTTTAAAAAAGTGATGTGGTATCTGCTCACATTTGTCATTGTACTGATGCTTAACTTCTTTTTGCCCAGAATGATTGATGGGAACCCTGTGGATGTGATTATGGGAAAGGTTTCCCAGGGGATGAGCAATACCGATGCTATGACCAGAATTTATGAAAGCTTTATGGAGGAGTTTCATTTAGATAAGCCTGTGTGGCAGCAGTTTCTGATTTTTGTGAAGAATCTGTTTAAGGGGGATCTGGGAACTTCATTTTCCCGGTATCCCAGAAGCGTAAGCTCGATTCTTGCCAATGCCATACCATGGACCCTGGGACTTCAGATTCCGGCTATTATCGTAGGTTGGATTGCAGGCAACCTCATGGGGGCGTATGTGGCATACCGGAAAGGAACTCTGGGAAAAATCATTTATCCGGTTTCCCTATATCTGAATTCCGTTCCCTACTATGCATTTGCCATTGTTGCCCTTTACCTGTTTGCCTTTGGAATGAAAATATTCCCTGCGGGCAATGGCTATGACCCGTCTCTGCTTCCTTCCTTTAACCTTGCATTTATAGGAAGCGTATTGAGGCATCACACCTTGCCGTGGCTTTCCATTGTGCTGATCATGATTGGAGGGCAGGCGCTGGGGATGCGTTCTATGGCTATCTATGAACTGAACGCAGATTATGTGCTGTACGCAAAGCTGATGGGGTTGCCGGACCGGAAGATAACCGGTTATGTGTTCCGCAACGCCATGTTGCCCCAGATCAGCGGCCTGGCGCTCTCTCTTGGAACCATGATATCAGGCTCTTTGATTACGGAGATTGTATTTAATTATCCGGGGATCGGCTATTGGCTGTTTACCGCCATCCGTCAGCTTGACTATCCTTTGATTTCCGGCTGTACCCTTATTATCTCCATTACGGTATTGTTGGCTAATTTTATGATTGATATGCTGTACGGACTCATCGACCCGCGGATCAAAGCAGCACAGATGGAGGAGGAATGATATGAATCATGTACGTTTATTGGTAAAATCACCTCGCTTCATGACAGGGCTATGTATCCTGTCCGCCATTCTTTTGTTTGTGCTGGTCTATCCCCTGTTTGACAGTGGAGATCCGATGGAGATGCTTAGCATGGGGTTCGAGGCGCCAGGGACGGTTACCTATACCGGAAAGACCTTGGTTTTGGGAAGCGACAATTTTGGCCGTGACGCTATGCTGGAACTGGTATACGGCACCCGCACGTCTCTGCTTGTAGGGCTGATTGCCGGCATCATCACAACCATTGTGGGTTTAAGCCTTGGGCTTCTGGCCGGGTTTATGGGAGGAACTGTGGATAACCTGATCACGGCTGTCACAAACATGTTTATTGTGATACCATCCTTCATTATCCTGATTCTCATATCCATGAGCCTGGATTCCCGGTCTTCTTTGACAACGGCGTTTATCATCGGAGTTACAGGATGGCCCTGGATGGCACGGGCTGTACGGGGGCAGACCAGCAGCCTTCGCAACAGGGAACATGTGAACATAGCGCGTATTACCGGCTACAGTACCCTTCGGATTCTTCTCACGGAGATACTTCCTTACCTGGCCTCCTACGTGGTGATGGCGGTGATTCTGGCCATTGCCAATAGCATTCTTCAGGAAGCCAGCCTGGCCATGCTGGGGCTTGGGGCGCGGAATACGGTTTCCCTGGGCACACTGATGAACTGGGCGCTTATGTTTTCCGCTCCGGCCATCGGCGCATGGTGGACCTTTATACCAAGCGCTGTTGTCATATCTCTCATCACGTTTTCCATGTATCTGATGAATTCGGGGATGGATGAGATATTCAATCCCAAGATAAGGAGTTGACAGGATGGAACATGTACTTACGGTAAAGGATTTAAGAACAGCCTACAAATCCCGTTTCGGCGGATATACCTATGCGGTGGAAGGGGTTTCCTTTTCCTTAAAGGAAGGACAGGCGCTGGGAATCGCAGGAGAGTCCGGGTGCGGCAAATCCACGCTGGCCTTAAGCCTTATGGGCTACTATTTTCCGCCTCTTACGTATCTGGGAGGCCAGATCAACATGGGGCCAGTCAATATCATGGAATTGCCTTACGAGGAACTGAGAAAGAATTATCTGGGCAAGGAGCTGGCGTACATTCCCCAGGCAGCCATGAATGCGCTGAATCCTACAAAAAAGGTGATCACGTTTGTAAGAGACATTATGAGGGAGCACTGTCCCGAGAAGACAAAGGAGGAGGTACAGACCATACTGGCGGATCGGCTTGAGCTCCTTGGCCTTCCGAAAAGGGCCATGGGGGCCTATCCCAATGACCTTTCCGGAGGTATGAAGCAGCGGGTTATCATCGCCGTGTCCACCATATTGAACCCCAAGGTGTTGATCGCCGATGAGCCTACCAGCGCTCTGGATGTTACATCCCAGAAGATGGTCATGAAGATGATAAAGGAGATGCTGGAACTGGGAATTGTAAAATCAGTGATCTACATCACCCATGAGCTGCCCCTTCTGCGCCATATTACGGATGAAATTATGATCATGTATGCAGGGCAGATTGTGGAGCATGGAACCACAGAGAAGGTGATTTTTGACTCGGTTCATCCCTATACCAAAGCGCTGATGGGCTCTATCATCGTACCAGAAAAGGGAGCGAAGGAATGGCAGCTTACTGGGATTCCCGGCGCACCGCCTAACTTGAGAAACCAGATAGAGGGGTGCCATTTTGCAGACCGGTGCCGGTATTGTGGAAATCTGTGCACGCTGCATGAGGGCCGTGAGAACCACACGGACAGTGATGGACGTTTCTACCGCTGTGACATAGAGGAACAAAAGCTTAGGGAGGTGTATGCTCGTGACTATAAACGCTGATCCAAAAGAAGCAGGCTCTGTGTTAAAAGGCTGTGGACTTACACGGACCTTCGGAACCGGGAAGAAGACAGTCACCGCTGTGAATCATGTGGATTTTGACTTTCATGAGGGGGAGATTGTCTCCATCGTGGGGGAGTCTGGCAGCGGAAAGACAACACTTATGCGTATGCTCATGGGACTGATAAAGCCTACGGAGGGAGAGATCCTGTACAGAGGCCAGGCCATACAGTTAAAAAAGGCGGGGCAGAAGAGGGCATACTGGCAGCAGGTGCAGGCGATTTTCCAGGATCCCTTTTCCTCCTTTAACCAGTTTTTTAAAATCAGCAAGATGTTTGAGGACTGTATAGCTTTCAGCGGCAGGAGCCTTTCCCGGGAAGAGAAGCACAAGGTTTTTGTGGAGGCGTGTGATTTTGTCAACCTGAAATACGAGGAATTGGAGCATAAGTATCCCTTTGAATTATCAGGAGGACAGATGCAGAGGATGATGATTGCCCGTATCTTTGTTCTTCAGCCCAAGGTACTGATTGCCGACGAGCCTACCTCTATGATTGACGCGTGCAGCAGAAGTACCATTCTGGAAATGCTTTTGAATCTGCGGGAGCGCAATAAGATGACCATTGTGTTTATTACCCATGATTTAGGGCTTGCTTACTATATCAGCAACACCCTTTATATTATGGAAAAAGGGGTTTTTGTGGAGAGCGGGGAGGCGGCATCGATTGTGCATAATCCTCAGAATCCTTATACCAGGCATCTGCTCAATGATGTGCCCAAGCTTAGTGAGGAATGGATTCTTACAGGTGAGTAAATTTTACAAGGATGATACAAAAAATATATGAATCTATATATACAAGGAGGAATCAAAATGGAAAAGAAATTCAGAGTTGGCATTGTAGGCTGCGGGAATATTTTCCCGATGCATGCGTATCCGGTGAATGAGCTGGAGTGCTGTGAGCTGGTAGCTGTATGTGATAACAAGGAGGACAGGGCCAAGGCGAAGGCGGAGCAGTTTGGGTGTAAATACTATCTGGATTACAAGGAGATGATAGAGAAGGAAAACCTGGATGTGCTGCACTGCTGTACGCCTCACTATATGCATCCGCCTATCACCATCTATGCGTTGGAGCATGGGGTGAATGTCCTGACGGAGAAGCCGATGTCCATTAAGTATGAGGATACGGTGGCTATGGTTGATACGGCAAAACGTGAGGGAAAGACCCTGGGGGTAATCTTCCAGAACCGTTATAATCCTGGCAGCGTATTGGCAAAAAAGGTGTATGACAGTGGTGAGCTGGGGAAGGCTCTGGGAGC
>JAETTS010000843.1 GCA_021769025.1 Enterocloster bolteae | reverse complement strand
ATGCGTCCGTTGTAATGATGCTTTCTTCAATGTTTAGGTACTTTAACAGTTCCGGAATACTTGTGATCTCGCTTTCCTTGTCTGGAATCGGCAGATGGGCCAGCACCAGCCCCGTAGCAGCTTCCACCACATTTAAAAGCATGGGGGCTCGTTCCCCTTTTACCTTTGCCGCTGCCCCTTTGACCGCTTTTCCATCCACGGCAAGATGTACCCCTTTTGTCTGTACAATCTCTCCGATCCACTGAATGAATACAAACAGGAACAGTTCTTCGTCGATCCCCGCAAGCAGACGGGATACCGTGGAAAGTGACGCAATTCCGTTTCTTAGGCTAAGGCCGCTTTTTCGCAGCCACTTCACGTGCCTCCTGCACCATCCCAGGCATCTACGCAGGGTGATGTGCCCCGTAACGTATCCGGCAACAATGCAGGTCAGCACCTCTGCCAAGTCGTGTTTCTTTGCTCTGGGGCTGCGTGGATCATCCACGGCCTTCATGTGCTCATATAAAGGTTTGACCAGAACGGTGGTCTTTTCACACCTCCATTTCCAGTCCAAGACTGTCGATCAGCATCTGATGCTCAGGCTTAAGCTTCGATACCGCCTTCTCTTTTCCCCTGACAACCAGATATACGTTTTTTAAAGGCTCCAATTCCTTGATGCCAGCCCCGTATTCCTTAAAGATCCGCCTGCTTAGGGATGATGCCTGTGCCCCCCACTGGCAACGGAATTCTTCCCGTTTTTTTGTTTCTCCCCGACATAAATAGCTCTGCGGGGACCACTCGGAAAGGATAATCTTTAGGATGTCTTCCCAGTCATCCCCCAGCGGTTTTTTCCAACCCTCCGGACATAAATCCCATATGGCTTTTGAAAAGCCGAATTCCCACACTTCAATCTCCGTCATGGTTACTTTCTTCTTGTTGGTTGTGATAATCCCCTCCGGTGTAATGATCCCTATGTAGGTATCTACCGGCTGGGGATATTTCTTTCCCGGCACACGTCGGGACGTCCTTTTGTAAAGATAATAAGAATCTCCTTTTTTCTTGACTGTTTTTCCCCGGGTGCGATAATCCTGTACCCAGTCCGGATATGTCTTTTCTGTTACTGGCATAATACCTCCTTTCTAAACAGGTAGAGTATACCTATACTATATAAACATTATACCTCTACAGAGCAAA
>JAETTS010000842.1 GCA_021769025.1 Enterocloster bolteae | reverse complement strand
ATCAATAATGTCAGGGTTTGCCGTCTGCCCATAGGATAAGTCTCACATCCGGCCACTCATCCTTTGGCCATTCCCTCTTTTTCTCTTCAATCTCTGTCCCTGTGTCTATTATAGAGAAGGCAATATCTGGGTCAAAATTTTGGGGGTGTGTTTGTGTCCTTATCCTTCCACCTGGGGTCCTCCGTGGATACAGAAAGTGACCATTTCAGTCTCCGTATCCCCACTGCACCGAGTCTCAGCTAAAGTCACCCTCATGGACGCCAGGGCAGCCTCACCCATCGCAGACTGCAGGATAATCATAGAGATAGCGCCCACCCTGGACAGTCACTGATTCAGTCTATTCTCCTGCCCTCTGTCCCTCTTGGCTGTCTCTCCCAAGAAATGATTCTCACACCCCATTTCCCGTCCCATCCCCTCAGCCACCCAATCCTTCCCTTCCATCTGCCTCCTCTCATTAGTTTATTCCTCCTTCTGAGTGAAATTCAAGACTTTTTCTTGGCCCTTTCTACTTGTTTATCCTCTTTGGTTCCGTAGATCTTAGTGTGTGAGATCTGTACTTTATGGCTAATACCCTCTTTTAAGTGAATATCTACATGTTACTTTGGGTCTCAGTAACCTCATTAGGACAATACTTTCTTATTCCATCTACTTGACCGCAGCTTCTCAATGTCCTTATTTTTCATATGTGTGTAGTATTCCATTGTGTAAATGAACCACATTATCTGTAGCCATTGTTTATTTGAGAGGCATCTGGCTTATTTCTATTTTCTGTTCATTGTGAAGAAATCCACTAGTAACATAATGGAGTATATGTCCTTGCCGTATGGCAGAGGTCTTTTCAGATATAAGACCAGGTGTAGTATAGCTGGGTCTTTAGGAAGAATATTCCCCATTTTCTCAGAATCCACTGGATAGATATGGAAAGCATTATTCGGATTTCCTCTTCCCCCAGCAAATGCAATTTGTAACCTGAT
>JAETTS010000029.1 GCA_021769025.1 Enterocloster bolteae | reverse complement strand
TTCTTCATTTCCCCCAGAGATAATGCAGCTAGTACTGCCTTGCGGAAATAACGATGAATAGAGTGCCTGATGTCTGCGTCATCTGTGCGTCTGCAAAGCGACGGCATAGTGGTGCCTACGTCTAGCTTTGCAGGCGTGCAGAGGGCATAGGCAGCGAGTGCTTTATTCACCGGAATTTCCACAAGGCAGTACTAGAAGAAAAGCAGTCTCTTACCACTGCCTCCCCATTTACTCCAGCGATAACACAGCCTGGCGAGGGAATGATATTGTTTTCTCCAGGGTACTTGAAGACCGCCGGTACTTAGGCGCTGTCTTTTAGCGCCTTATGTACCGCTGCGCTCTTCACGTAGCGCGAGCGTGCCCAGGAGAAAACAATATCATTCTCTCGCCAGGCGGACCCCATGCGACAAACAGCCCCCACGCAATAGACACCTCACCCCCGCGTTATCACTCTCCCCACCGCCATCTTCCACCCATCATAAAGCTTACTTCTCTCCTCCAGCCTCATCCCCGGCTCATAAACCCCCCGCTTCATTCTATCAAAAATCCTCTCATCATACAACCCCACAGCCAATCCAGCCCCGTAAGCCGCCCCGATCCCAGACAACTCCTCCTGCTCCGGAACCAAAACCCTGATCCCCAGAAGATCACTCTGAAGCTGCATCAAAAACCGGTTCCTGGTAGGCCCTCCATCCACCCGTAAAGCCTCCGGGCAGATCCCAGCCTCATCCTCCATAACCTTCACCACATCCGTAATCTGATAAGCAATACAGGAAAGCGCCGCCTTCACAATCTCCGCCCTCCCCGTAGTCCTGGACATGCCCACAAGGGCTGCCCTGGCGCTGCTGTCCCAGTAAGGCGCGCCCAGGCCGCTGAAGGCCGGAACCAGATACGTCTCATCCGCCGGATTGGCCTGATACGCCAGCCCTTCCGTCTCCTGATCCCGCTCAATCAACCCCAGATCCTTTTTAAGCCAGGTGATCACTGCCCCGGTATAATTCAGATTCCCTTCCAGCACATAGGACATCTTGTGATTGATCTTAAATCCTACCGAGCCCACCACTCCGTTCTTTGCAAATACCGGCTTATCCCCCACATTCATCATGATGGAAGAGCCAGTTCCATACGTAGCTTTCACCATGCCCTTCTCCAGACACGCCTGTCCGAACAGAGCTGCATGGGAATCCCCCAGCACGCCCCGGATGGGAATGGGGTGTTCCAGAATCCCTTCCAGATCCGTTTCCCCGTACCATCCGTCAGAATCCTCGATCTCTGGCAGGCAGGAGACATCCACGCCGAATTTCCCACACACACCCTGATCGAACACCCCAGCCGCCAGGTCCATCAGCTGCGTCCTGGAAGCATTGGAGTAATCAGTCTTAAACACCTTCCCACCAGTCAGGCGGTGTACCAAAAACGCATCCACCGTTCCCAGACACAGCCTTCCCTGGCCCAAAAGTTCCCTGGCCTCCTTCCTGTTTCTGAGAATCCAGGCAAATTTCGCCGCCGGAAAATAAGGCGACAGCTCCAGCCCCGTAACCCTCTTCACCAGTTCCCTCTCGCCATCCAGCTCCTTACAGACATCAGCCGCCCTGCTGCACTGCCACACAATGGCATGGCCCGCCGGTTTCCCGGTCCTTCTGTCCCATGCCACTGAAGTTTCCCTCTGGTTGCTGATGCCAAGAGCCACAATCCGGCTCTTATCAATACCAGATTCCCCTATGACCTGCCCCAGAACTTCCACCGTATTCCTGTAGATTTCCTCCGGGTCATGAGACACAAAACCCTCCTCACTGATCATCTGCCGGTGAGACTTATCCTTCCGCATCAGAAGCCTCCCCTCACCGTCAAACAGCAGCGCCTTGGTCCCCTGGGTACTCTGATCCACACTTAGAATATAGTTTTCCATCTATGCCCCCAGCGCCTTTCTCGCTTCACTTGCAATCCCCTCTCCGTTCAGCCCATAATAGTCAAATACTTCTCTGGAATTCCCGGTAATCACCGGTGCGTCAGGCAGGGACAGATTGATCACCCGTTTCGGATCATGAGCCCCGATCTCCTGAGCTGCCATACTCCCCAGCCCCCCAAAGCGCACATGCTCCTCTGCAGTAATCACTGCCTTCACCTTAGCCGCCTTCTCAAGGAGAAGCCTGGTATCAAGAGGCTTCACACAGTACATATCAATCACACAGGCAGAAATCCCGTCCCGCTCCAAAATCTCAGCCGCCGAAAGAACCGGACTTACCATCTCTCCACATGCCACCAAAAGCACGTCCGTCCCTTCCCTTAAGACCACCCCGTGATCCAGTTCAAAAGGACAGCTTTCCTCCGAATAGATATCCTCCACCGGATTCCTTCCCACCCGGATATAGGCCGGCTTCTCATCCTCTAACAGCGCCTCAACCAGCTTCGCCGTCTGAAACCGGTCCGAAGGCAGATAGACCCTCATGTTGGGAATCGCCGACATGGAGGCAATATCCTGAGTAGAATGATGACTCATGCCCAAAGCCCCATAGCTCACCCCGCCGCTGATGCCGATGAGAGTCACATTGGTACCTGAGTAGGCCACATCCACCTTTGCCTGCTCATAGCTTCTGGTAGTCAGAAAACAGGCCGGGGAAGCCGCAAAAGGCTTCTTGCCGCACCTTGCAAGCCCGGCCGCAATCCCTACCAGATCC
The DNA here is from genome assembly GCA_021769025.1 of Enterocloster bolteae. The sequence continues at coordinate 11,085 of JAETTS010000029.1, read as the reverse complement.
TGCTCCGCAATTCCAACTTCCACCGCCTGCTCCGGAAACTCCTTAAAAAACGGAGCCAGAGAGGCAGATCCCCTGGAGTCGCTGCAAAGCACCACAATATCCTTATCTGTCCTGGCATGTTCCATCAGAACATTACAGATGGCCTGCCGATTTGCAATCTTATTCATGATTCTGTCTTCCTCCTTTTTCAATGAACCGGCACACGCTGCTGTGCAGTGCCTGCCAACTGGTGGGAACACCGGAAAGTATTCTAAAAATGGAGCCCATTTGCCTTCCTTCTTTCCTGCAGATCCTGGGAAATCCGTATGTATTCTTCCTGGGTAGGAACCTTATGGTGCCATCCCGCCTGATTCTCCATGACAGCCGAGCCGCAGCCTTTCACCGTATTGGCAATCACCATGGTTGGCCTTCCCTTCACCGTCTTCGCTTCCTCATAAGCTTTTGTCAGCTGGTCCACATCGTTTCCGTCATCCACCGGGATCACATTCCAGCCAAACGCCCGGAAACGCTCCTCTAAAGAATCCAGCCTCATAACCTCCTCCGTTCCCCCGGATATCTGAAGCCTGTTCCTGTCAATGGTGGCACAGAGATTGTCAAGACCGTAATTTGCCCCGGCCATGGCAGCCTCCCACACAGACCCTTCCGCCAGTTCTCCGTCGCCCATCACGGTGTACACCCGGTAATCCCGTTTATCCATCTTCCCTGCCAGGGCCATTCCCACAGAGACTGGAAGCCCATGGCCCAGGGAACCGGAATTCATCTCAATCCCCGGCAGATGATTGTTGGGGTGGCCGATATAAGGAGAGCCAAACCTGGAGAACTTCTCCAGCACCTCCTGAAGAGAGAAGAATCCGGCCGATGCCAAAACAGCATACAACGCCTCCACAGAGTGCCCTTTGCTCATGACAAACCGGTCCCTGTCCGGGCTGTCCTGATTCCCCGGCGACACGTTCATAATGCGGAAATACAGAACCGATAAAATATCCACCACGCTCATATCCCCGCCGATATGGCCGCCCTTACCTGCCACCACAATATCCAGAATGTTCTGCCTAAGTTCATAGGTCTTTTCTCTTAAATTATCCATTTCACTCGCCCCTCAAGTATGCCTTGACGTCCTCCTCAATGGGATCATAGAAATCCGGAGCCACGCCTATGTATTTACATGCCTCGTAAAGTACCGGAACAATGTCCTTGTGAATTCCCACACAGTGGTGGATGTAAGGTCCCTCCACCAGCTTTGCCTCCAGCCTCTTTAAATTCTCCACCTCAATCCAGAGATAGGTGCCCTTGGTGTAAGGGCCGTCGATCCCCTTGGCATGCCCCAGCAGCAGGGAGTACTGTCCATTGTCCCCGTCAAACCGGCACAGAGACACATCCCCGTGTTTCGCCTGTGCCGCCACAGCTCCCGGATAATCAAATGCCAGAGGATAATCGATGGACGGCTTCTCCCCGGCCACAGAGATAGGCCACGGGCCGCAGTGCTGCAAAAGTTCCCCGTTGTCACAGTGAGGATGGCGCACCGTCCAGTCTGCGAAAAAGCTTCTGGTTCCGTCTGCCGCTGCCGCCTCCGCAAGAAGAGCTGTGATGGCACCGTGAATGTCCGTCTCACATACCACCGGAATCCCCTCCTCATTTAACAGGGAATTGGCAGCGCAGGGCATGATCCCGATCTCTCCCTGAAGGGCGTTCCAGCACTGGATTGCCACTGCCCGACAGCCGTATTTTTCCGCCAGACGCTTCATGGCAACCTTAAGGGCAGCCACATTTTCCAGTTCCTCCGGCTTAATCTTGATTTCCATGTTGGCCCGGCAGTAAGCCATCACCTCTTCTACCGGTGTCTTCTCAGCCTTTGCCTTCTCAATCTCTGTCTTTAACTCCGGCATGGGAATGGGGGCCAGCTGGATATTGAACTTCTCCAGAAGTTCTCCCTCATTGCACATGGTGGACCAGAAATCAAAGGGCCTGGGGGCAATCTGCAGGATCCGGATATCCCGGAACACTTTCACCACATTACACACAGCCAGAAAATCCCTTACTCCCCGCTCAAACTCCTTATCTTCCAGGCTGCAGTTAGTCATATAGGTAAAGGGCACCTGGAATCTTCGAAGCACCTTGCCTGTGGCAAAAAGGCCGCACTGGCTGTCCCTCTTCCTCACCCCCGCCGCATCCGGGCACTCATCCCTGGGGCCCCACAGAAGCACCGGAACTCCCAGCTCCTTGGCAAGCCGTGCACACTCATATTCCGTTCCAAAATTTGTGTGTGGAAGAAAGAGGCCGTCCACCTTTTCCCTCTTAAATTTTTCAGTCATGGCAATCCTGCCTGCCTCGTCATACAATAGTCCCTCTTCATTGATATCATCAATATCCACGAAGGAGACCTTCATCTCTTTCAGTTTCTGTCTCGTTAAATTTGCAAATTCCACAGCCGCCGGTGCGGAAAAAATGCTTCTTCTCGTAGGTGCAAAGGCCAGTTTTATCTCTGCCATGGTTTATCCTCCTTTGTCTTTGATAAGGTTTAATTATATCTAAATTATACTTAATAATTTAGCATAAGTCAATTATATATTAAATAGTTTTCAATTTTCTTCATTAAATACATTTAATGAATTATTCAGCTTGACCTTTCTGAAAAAATAAATTAAAATTGAACTAATAAAAATCTCTACATCAACCGAGGTGATATTATGTCTATATCAGCGAAAGAATTAGCATTAAAACTAAATGTTTCTCCCGCCACCATCTCCATGGTGTTCAACCACAAGCCCGGGATCAGCGACGAGACCAGAGACCGTGTTCTTTCCGCTGCCAAAAAATATGGCTATGATCTAAGCAAGTACTCCTACTCCCTGGCAGAGACCAAGAATATCTGTTTCATCATCTATAAAAAGAACGGCCAGGTAGTAAGCGATACTCCCTTCTTCTCCGACTTAACCGAAGGAATCAGCAATACCTGCCAGACCAACAGCCTAAGCCTCAACATCCTCTATATCTACGGGAATCAGCCTGTGGAGCCTCAGCTGAAGGAGTTGTATGACAAAGAGTACCATGGACTTCTTCTCCTGGCTACAGAGATGGAGCAGCAGGACTTTTTGCCTTTCCTCGATCTCCCCTGTCCCCTTGTCGCTCTAGACTGTTATTATGAAGACATGAGTTTTGATACTGTCCTCATCAACAACGTCCAGGGTTCCTATATGGCTACCTCCCATCTGATTCAAAGAGGCTTTACGCGAATCGGATACTTAAAGTCTTCCTTCCAGATCGCCAACTTTGCAGAACGGGCAGACGGGTATTTCAAAGCGCTCCGCAGCAGCAATATCAAGAAAAATATGGATTATGTATTGGAGCTTTCCCCGTCCATGGAGACAGCCTATCTGGATATGAAGACCCTTCTGGCCACAGGCATCCCCTTGGCAGACGCATACTTTGCAGACAATGACCTGATCGCCGCAGGGGCTATGCGGGCTCTTACGGAAGCAGGCATCAAGATTCCAGGGGATGTGTCCATTGTCGGGTTTGATGATATTCCAATGTGCAATTTCCTATCCCCCACTCTTTCTACCATGCGGGTGGAGAAACAGAATTTCGGGATGCTGGCGGTAAACCAGCTTTTAAGCCGTATTCAGAGCCCCTCCCAAAGCCTGGTTAAACTGGCGCTTTCTACCAGGTTGGTTTCACGGGAGAGTGTTAGAGACTTTCAGGGGTAAATGAATTTTAATATGCTTTATGTTCTGTCATGATAGAGAAAGTAATCAAAATCAGCATATTTGCCGGCACCGCTCATGTCGTGGCAGTACATGCCGAAGTGGGCGCCGGTAAATCCACGGCAGTGCTCGTCGGTGAGAATCTCTGTGGTAAACCGTTGTCCTGCCTGGTGCCAGATGCCGTCCTTCAGACTGTAGGAGAAGGTGACCCAGGCTCCGGCAGGGTCTGTCTCAGCGCGGAGGGTGATGGCACCTTCTGGTGGAATCGGAATATCTTCACACAGAAACTTGCAAACTCCTGTATCGCTTCCTACGATTCGCAGTACGGTCTCTCCTGTCTCTAATCGGCTTTTTCCAAACAGATAGAAATTCATAGCGTCGTACATATAGGCCAAGCCAGCCAGCTGTTCGTACCGTTCCGGCTTAAATTCCATGGAAAGCTCTGCAGCAGCCCAGACTTCCTGTTGACGGACAGCCAGAAGGCTTACATGGTGCAAAGAGTTTAGGGATTCCTGGCCGTAGAGACGGAGCCAGCCAGGGCGTTCCACCAGGCTAACTCTGTCATTCAAAGGCATTCTGGGGCTGGTGTAGCGACATCCCAGCACAGGGTTGTCAAAATCATCTCTGTCAGCTTCCGGCTTTAAGGGATAGGGAGCAATTCCTGCCGGTTCCTCTACTTCCTGGCGGGCAACCCTTCCTCCGTCTGCCATCCGAAGCCTCCCATCCTCAAAACATACCTTCTGAAGGCTGGTCTCCCTTCCGGTTAAGCATACTTGCTTCCCCTCCTCTGTCCTCCTGGCCCTTCCGCACAGGTGGGCCAGATACCATTCCCCATGGCCAGTGTCCACCAGAGAGCCGTGTCCTGCCTTCTGAAGGCTATGAGGATCAGACCGGTCGGAAGTCACTACAGGATTCTCCTCCCCGGCCTCGAATGGCCCCCAGACACATTTGCTTCTGGCAACGGTCACCTGATGCTCATAGCCGGTCCCTCCTTCTGCTGTCAAAAGATAGTACCACCCTCCGATGTGATACATATGGGGGCCTTCTGTATATCCTGCCTCTGTCCCGTGGAACACAGTCTTAACCGGCCCTGTCAGCTTCTTTGTAACAGGGTCATACTCCTGAACCGTGATTCCTTTAAACCCATTTAACATATTGATCAGGTATTTCTTTCCATCCGTGTCATGGAACAGGGACGGATCAAAGCCTACACTGTTTAGATACACCGGCTCTGACCACTCTCCACAGATATCCTCTGTCCACACCAGATAATTGTGGGTATTGTAATACATCCCTTTCTTGGTCTTCACATCCGTATATACCAGCCAGAACCGTTTTCCATCATAGCTTAAACAAGGGGCCCACACACCGCCGGACGTAGGATCTCCTGCCATATTTAACTGGCTTAACCGACGCAGCGGCGACGGAATCTGCTCCCAGTGTTTTAAATCTTTCGAATGGTAAATCCTTACCCCAGGCCACCACTCAAAGGTAGACACTGCAATATAAAAATCTTCCCCTGCCCGAATGATACACGGATCCGGGCAGAAACCTTTCAAAATCGGATTCTGAATCATCTCCATCCCTCCTTTTAAGGTAACGGTACGCGCCGCCTCGTGGCACCCTCCCATTTCATTGAAACATTTTCCATCCCCTTACCTGTCACATTCATAGGTAACCCCAACCTGCCTTCTCACCTCGTCCAGAACATCCATCACCTCCAGAGACAACCTGTGGGTATTGCAAAGAGATTCCCTTCTTCCCTCCTTAAGCGTCCGTATAAAATCCCGCAGCTCGTATACCATAGGCATCTCCTCCTGCTCCACCCGGATGGATTCTCTTCTTCCGTCTCTGTAACGGATCTCCATGACCTGAAGCCTTTGGATATGATCCAGATACATAGTTCCCTCTTCCCCCGCAATCTCCGAGGGAAGATAAGAATCCGCAATCTTTGTCACCAGGTTCACCGCTTCCATACCAGGATATCGGCAGATCACCGTACTCTGTCCGTCCACGCCGCTGTCCAGCACCACTCCGAAAGCTTTTACCTCCTCCGGTTTCCCAAACAGCGCCACCATGGGAGCCACACAATACACCCCCATATCCAGCATGGCTCCGTTGCACAGATCCCGCCGGAACGTATTCACCGGTTCGCCTGCCTTATACGCGTCATACCGCACAGAATACACCCCAAAATTCGCCACATACCTCCGGATTTTTCCCAGCTTAGGCAGGTTATCCCGTATCTGGAAAAAATTGGGGAACTGGGTGGTCATCATGGCTTCCATCAAAAGCAGATTCTTCTTTCTGGCAAGCTCAATGAGCACCTTGGCCTGAAACCCATTGGCAGTAAACGCCTTCTCCATAAGCACATGTTTCCCATGCTCCAGGAACAATCTTCCATACGGGTAATGAAATGCAATGGGTGCCCCGATGTACACCGCATCATATCCGTCCCACTCCGCCATAGCCTGAAGATCCGTAAAATACCGGGGCGCCCCATGCCGCGCAGCAAACATTCTCCCTCTCTCCTCTGACCTGGAAAATACCGCCGCCAGCTCAAATTCCGGCACCTTTTTCGCCGCCCTCAAAAACGTATCCGTAATATTGGTTCCAATGGTAGCAAACCGAACCTTTTCCATAAAATCCCCCTAAATCCATGTCCCTTTCCATTTCATACAACAATCCGCCACTCTCGTTGCCTGATTCCTCAATCATTCACACAGCGCACCACCAGCACCCAGTCATTATCCTCCGTAAACCGTGCCACTGGCTTTACTTCTGCCTTTTCCTTCCCTGTAAGCCTTCCAAAATAGCTGGACACACCGCTTACCGGATCGAACCACCAGCCATGAATCTCCTTACCTGCAAAGTTCCTCAAATCCACAGCAAACTCTTCTCCCAGATAATCATAAGCCAAAAGGAAATCCTCCCCTGCAAACACCGCGATCCTTCCATACCGCTCCTTCTGTCCGGATAAAAGCAGATCTTCCCTGGGCCGTCCGTTCTGGTAATCCACCGACTCCATCAGCCGTCTTAAATGTCCCATATGCTCCGATCCCACATGATGCATGGACTCCTGCCACACCTGCTTCACCCCATACGCTCCCTGGCTGGAAGCATCACAGTAACACTGCTGAATGGCATTATCTCCATAGGTATGCCCCATAGCCCCCTGGAACACAGACCAGTAGGCATACCGCCGTACAGCCCACTCCCTCCAGTAAGGCTGATCCTTCACATGAAGCCCCTGAAGGATCCACTCATAAGACGGCTCCCCGTCCACCACCGGTTTCAGGGGTACCAACCCATGATCCCTGTCCACATACCTCCAGTTATCCTCCCCGAAGAACCCTTCCTTCATGGCATTATCATCCCACGCCCCCAGAGAAGCCTGATCATAACGCCGATGTCCCGACTGGAACATATTAAAATCAAGCCACGGCTCCTCATGGAACCACATAGAAGAAGAAGTACGTCCAAACGGATGATACCCTATGAGTTTATCCGGCGTATACTCCTTAAACAGCCTTCCCTCCCTTTTATACAGCTCCAAAGCCTCGCTCCCCCGAATATCCCCTCCCAAAAGCCAGATCACATTGGGGCTCTCCTGATACCGTTTCGCCACAAACTCCACGTACCGGTCAATATTGTCCATATTCAAAGCGCCGCCCTTCACCACGGCCCCCCAGGAAGGAAGCAAAGCCATATAAAGCCCCAGTTCCTCCGCCATCCGAACCACCCTATCACAATGCTCCCAGAAATCCGGGCTGGTTACATCCCTGTCCGAATCCGCCAAGCTGCTGGCCACCTCCGTCCCCGGAAGATTATGCATCAACACCGCCTGAATCACCGTAAACCCCTTATCCCTCCGGTTCCTCAGATAAGCATACGATTCCTCCAGGCTACACCTCTGAAACAAAAGCCAAGCCGTATCCCCCAGCCAAAAAAACGGCTCCTCCCCATTACAGAGATACCTACAGTTATCACTCACTCTCAACAATCCCTTTTCCCAAGGCTTCATATTCCACCCTCCATTTTTTCCATCGCTTTATAAAAATTTTTGTACCATTAAAAAATCTAATCAAACGTTTACTATTTACAGCATCAATAAAGATCCGCCTTTCCCTCCACTCAGCCCTGGAAGCACCAGCTTCGGAAAGAGTTCCCCCAGCGCCTCCCCTCAACAAGGAAACGCCCTTACCCCCTCAAACTCCACAACCCACTGCCCATCCTTAGGAAACCCTGGCAAATCCCCGCTCCCCGGATACCCCGCCGTCATAAGCGCCGCCGCCAAAAGAAGCGACCCATTTCCTGGCAGATACAGAGGCAAATCCCCTCTTCCCTCCTGGACATTATTCCCGCTAACCACATACCGGTTCTTAAACGTATCCATCAAAAGCAGCTCAATGGCCCTCTCCGGCTTCCCAAGCCTTACAGCCGTCATAGCCATAACTGCAAAATCCCAGCCCCACAGAGAAGGATAATCCCAGCATTCCACCACCCTCTCCAGGGAATTCCCCATAATCTCCTTATCCGTTCTGCCGCCATCCATCAGCCCATACGCACACAACATCGACGGATGATCCTGAGCAAACGCCCCATACGTATCCGGACAATTATCATGAGCCAGATAGCACCCATCCTTTACCGCTATAGGCGCCATATGCTCCGCCACCCGAATCCACTCCTTTGGAACCTCCCTGTCCAGCCGTCTGGCCCACTCTGCGGCAATCTTCAGGGTAAGCCCCCAATACTCCACCTCAAACGCCGGATTTTTCGTCACCATAGGATCATGATTCTCCTGCACCGGAATCACCGGCCCCCGAAGCTCATACACGCCCTTCTTCTCATCAAACACCGCAAAATCCACCATAAACCTGGCGGTCTCCTCCACCACCTCATAATACCGTTCCAGAAAATCCCGTTCCTCCTCACACTGATATGCCATCTCCAGCATGTAAATAATGTGAGGCTGCTGCCAGATCAGAAGCGTGGCAATCGGCGAAGGACAATCCACACAGGATTCCGATACCATCTTAGGCCATCTGGCTCCCTGGTACCCATTTCTCGCCGCATTCTCTTTAGCCTCCGGAAGGTGCTTCACATACCAGGACAGGCTTCTCTCCAACAAATCCCTGTGTCCAAACAAAGGCAGATAGGCCTCATGCCAGAAATACATTTCCAGATGGGCCTTCCCATACCAGCTGTTGCAGGTAAGCCCTGTTTCCTGAGGCGGCATATCCCCTGCCGACTGCAGGGCCAAAAGGTACTGAGACAGCACGATTCTCCTCTCCAATTCCAGGGCCCGGCCATCCTTGCTCTTATGCAAGTCAATGACACCGCCCTTCTCCCAGAACTCCCTCCAGTATGCCCGGCTGTCCTCAAAAGCCTTTTCTGTCCCCGCCGCCTCTGTGGCTTTCCCTGTATCTTTAGCCTCCCCAATTTCCGGGACATCCGAAGCCATCCCAGTTCCCAAGACACCCGAAGCTATCCCAGCATACCAGCCGTCCTTCAGAAAATGAACCGTAAGCCCCATCTCCCCCTGACCTGCCGGCAAGATTCGAAACCGATGCACTCCCACTTCCACAAGACTGCAATGCTCCAGTGTTACACCCACATAATAAACATCCCGATCCAATGTCCTTTTCAGTAAAACCCAGCCTGCTTCTCTCTCCACAACTTCTGTCACATGGGCATCTTCTGATTCCCAGTCACTGGCGGAAATATCCGGGCTTCCGTAAGGAAAGGAAAGTTCCACCGCCAGCCCCTTCCCCAAAGCCTCCGACTGAACCAAAAAAGCTGCTATATCCTTCTCCCCTCCACAGGCCGTCCTCACCTGGCATTCCATCCCGTCCAGGCAGAACCTGCTGTCTAAAATCCCCTCATACAAGTCAAGTTCCTGGTGCACATCCGACAGACGGCCTTTATCCACACTCTTCCCGTCCATCACCAACCCAATACGCCCCAGATTAAGCTTATGGGGATTCTGCCTCACCCAGTCATAAACCGCCTCATTCCCCTTCTTCCTCTCCACGGCATAGCGGACCGTTCTCCCCTCATAAGGGTACTCTGTCATCTCCACATCCTCAAGGCCATACCCATACCGTTCACCGCTTACCGGCCTGGTATGCCACCCCCACTGTGCCATGGTACACAGAGGCGTAACCTTTCTATACTCCTCATACAGCGTCTGCATCCCCGTAATATCCGCCGTAAAAGCAAAATTCCCATTACCAACAGACAAAGGCGAACTTTCATCCGCCTCTGTCAATATGGGATTGTGTCTGGTCACCAATTCTCTCCGATTAATTGCCATCATCCTATCCCCCTATTTTATTTTAATGTACTCCCGCAGCCTCTTTGTACCTGTTATCGCGAGAGTATATTCCATCATCCCTTAAGTCCGGTAGAGCTTACACCCTCCACCAGCTGCCGGTTGAAAATCAGGAAAATCAAAAACACCGGAATCAGCGACAGGGTAGACATAGCAAACAATGCGCCAAAATCCGACTGCCCTGAAGCATCCGCAAAGTTTTTAAGCGCTACAGAAGCCGTCCATGTAATTGGTTTGCTTAAGTAAATTAACGGCCCCATAAAATCATCCCACTTCCAGTAGAACTGAATGATCAGCGTCGTGATAATGGACGGTTTCAAAAGCGGAAGGACAATCTTAAAATAGATCATATATTTATTGCACCCATCCACAAACGCCGCTTCATCCAATTCCCTTGGAATCCCCTGGCAGAACTGCATCATCTGATAGATAAAGAATGCCTGTCCACAGAAATGGGGAAGAATCAATGGAATATAAGTTCCCACCACTCCTAAGGAATTGTAGATCATATATTGAGGGATCAAAATAACCTGTCCTGGCAGCATCAATGTCGCCAACATACACCAGAACAAAATTTTTCTCCCTTTAAACTTCACCCTTGCCAGGGCATAAGCCACCATAGAAGAAGAAATCACTGTTCCCAGTGTAGCGATTGAGGCCACAATCAGAGAATTCCGGAAGAACGTTCCAAAGGTTACACCGCTGTACCCCTTCCAGCCATTAGCCCAGTTCTCCATATGCCATCCCAGCGTAGGGAAAAAGCTGGCAGAATGGTTTAAAATATCATTGTTATTCTTAAAGGCTCCCATAATCATCCAGAAAATCGGATAGACCATTAGAAGTCCAAAACCGCCGATCAGCAGATGATAGAAAAACTTACCGATACGTCTCTTTGCATGCATTCCCATCCTATGCCACCCCCTTAATCATCACTTCCAGCTTCATAGAACACCCATTTCTTCGATGTCTTGAAGATCACCAGAGTAACCGCCGAGATAACAATCAAAAGAACCCAAGAAAGCGCGCTGGCATATCCCATATCCT
>JAETTS010000841.1 GCA_021769025.1 Enterocloster bolteae | reverse complement strand
TTTGCTCCCAATGAACAATGGAATTACTGGAATAAGATGATTAAACTGGTCATTGTGTACGGGAGCGTTGTATTGTGCGGCTTTGATTTGCTGCGCAGGTATAAGGCCAGGACCTTGTGGAGCAACAGCCTCGCAAAGAGGGCTTTGGAAGCTTCAAAGGACTATGTGGGTAGAGTCAGCTATGCAGTGGGCACCGGGTTCTGCTACCTGTTGTTTTTAGGATTTAACGCAGGTATGCTGTGGGGACTGATTTTCCTCTTTTTCTATAAGGAGAACAGGATAAGCTACCAGATTATGTTCTATGTATTCGTGGTGCTGTACCTGGGACTGGATGGTTGGATATACCATCAGCTGTTTAAAAAATCTGTGCAGAGGGATGTGCTGGACATGGCTGTCAGCACTATCTCCCAGGGGGATACCAGCTATCAGATTGATACCTCCCGCCTGTCAGGCAAGGAGCGGGACATGGCAGAGCATCTCAATAATATCAGCAGCGGTCTGGATTCAGCTATTCAGGAGCAGGTTAAGAGCGAGCGGCTGAAGGCAAGCCTGATAACAAATGTATCCCATGACATCAAGACTCCTCTTACGTCCATTATCAATTATGTGGACCTTCTGAAACGGGAGAAAATACAGGATCCCAAGATTGCCGCATACCTGGAAGTGCTGGACCAGAAGTCTCAGCGCCTTAAGACTCTGACAGAGGACCTGGTGGAGGCATCCAAGGCCAGTTCAGGCAATATGAAGTTAGATATATCGGATATTGACCTGGTAGAGCTGGTACAGCAGACCAACGGTGAGTTTGAGGAGCGGTTTGCCATGCGCAGGCTGGAGCTGGTTTCCAACATACCGGATGAGGTGCTAATCATTCAGGCTGACGGACGCCGCCTGTGGCGTGTCCTGGAAAATCTCTATACCAATGCAGTGAAGTATGCAATGGAGCACAGCCGGGTCTATGTGGATGTACTGGACGAGGACGGCAAGGCCATATTTACAATCAAGAATGTTTCCGAATCATCACTGAATATCAGTCCAGATGAGCTGACCGAGCGCTTTGTCAGGGGAGATGTGTCCAGGGCCACGGAGGGAAGCGGTCTGGGATTATCCATATCCAAGGATTTGACCCAGCTTCAGGGCGGTGAGTTCCAGGTGGTTATAGACGGGGATCTGTTTAAGGC
>JAETTS010000840.1 GCA_021769025.1 Enterocloster bolteae | reverse complement strand
TTCATAGACTTTTTGCTGGAATTGTGCATTGCCGGACTGCAGGTTAATTGTATCGCACAATTCACCGTCAATATAGATATCCATTTCGCCCATTTCTGCTGTTTTTGCTGTATAGAACTCCACGCCTGTGCCGCAGAATTCGAACTCAAAATAGGATCCGTCATTGGTGGTATAGGTATAATCAGAGTGATAGTAATTTCCGTCATTATTTACATAAGTCCAATCAGCAGTATCGTTATCATTCTGGTCGTAATATTTGGTAAAATACCAATGATCATTGTATGTTTCCATTGGTTTCAGATGGTCGCCGCCCTTTACTACCGCTTTAATGCGCTTCCACTGTTCCATCTGGTCAGGATCAATGCGTCCGAATCTGTTCACTCTTGAATCAGATACAAGAACAGCATTTTTCTCTACATTATTCTTAAACCATCCTGTCACCTGCTCGGTATCTACCGCTGCGCCTTTTTGTCCCCAATATCCATAGAAAGGTACGGGAACACCCATGCTGGACATGAAGAACCACTGGATGCCAAGCTCCTGGCTCGCCCAGCCGTCCATTTGTGAGAGTGCCGGATTCCGCGGGCAGACAGAGTTAAAGTTGGTTGGAGGATGCGCTTCACCGCCTACATAATCTTCATAAGGTACGTTAATCTCATCGCTTCCGCCAAGGCTCAGGGAAAGGATACGATTTGAATTTCCCTTTTTCAGTGCGTCAACCCATGTGTGCCAGTTGTACTCCTTCGTGGGAGCATAAGCTGCATTCGGGTTCGCATTTGCATTCGGAGTCAAATCCGGATTCACTTCATAAGTATTTCCACGCATAGAGTTTTCTGAAGTCCACATTCCGTCGATCCACCATCCGGCCAGATATTCCCCATAGTGTTCAGACCAGTATCCCAGGACTTCCTGCCATTTTTTGAGTGTTTCCTGGGTAGGCGGTGTGTCCGTATTTCTTGTCTGGCCAAATGCATCTGTAATTCCATAGTCCCCGTCATGCGGATTGGTTGCAGCATCAAAGTTCGGTCCAAAGTTTCTGTGTGCCCGGAACGGAGGGCAGCCTACCGCATAAAACATCATCTTAATCCCATGAGGTTCCAGTGCCTTTGCAATCTCCATCGGCAGGTCTCTGGCCGTGCTGGACGGCGTTCTCTCACCCTCTTCCACCTGCGCATACTT
>JAETTS010000028.1 GCA_021769025.1 Enterocloster bolteae | reverse complement strand
CTCCTTTAGCCACATAACACTGCCGTCTTCAGAGCCGTTATCCACCACCAGAACCTGAAAATCCTGATATGTCTGCTGCCTCAGCGCCTCCATGCAAGGCCGCATATAGGCAAGCCCATTATAATTAGGAATGATTACCGTCACCTTTTCTGTCATCATTGCCTCCATTTCCTGCGATGCATTTCGGAATCTCTCTCCTGCCTTTGGGGCGGATCCCATGTCAACTCTTGCAGTCATCCGCTTCTCTCATCAGTTCCAGGATAGCTGGATCCAGCTGGTAAGGCTGTCCGATCCCTTCCTTCTTCAGATCCCGCAGTGCAAAATCGGATTTGCGCAGAGTTAAGTTGGGATTGTAATAGGGATCTCCATTTTTTAGGATGTCCGGCCATTTTCTGGCGAATCTTGCCACCTCCCGGTTAAATCTGGCCACCTTTTCCGGGGTATCCTCCAGCCCTCTGGATTTGGATTCATAGTGATATAAAAGGGCATAGGGGGCATACACCACCAATTTCCCAAGATTTCTCACCTTCATACAGTAGTCAATATCATTGAACGCCACTGCAAATTCTTCGCTAAATCCTCCCACTTTCTCAAACACGGACCGTTTGCTCATCATGCAGGCCGCCGTCACAGCGCTGTAATCCTGAGCGCACATAGCCCTGTGAAAATAGCTGTTCTCCGCCTTGTGAAGGCCAATAAAGGTATGTCCGGCCACACCGCCGAACCCTACCACCACGCCTGCATGCTGAATGGTATCGTCCTGATACAGAAGCTTGGCTCCCACAATCCCCACATCGTCTCTCTGACAGAACCCCAGCATTTCTTCCACAAAATTTTCCGCAATCAATTCTGTATCATTGTTTAAAAACAACAGATATTCTCCCTTTGCATGGGAGACTCCAAAATTATTGATGGCTGCATAATTAAATTCCCTGGCCCAGTCAACCACATGCACCTGCGGGAATTCCTTCTGAACTCTTTCATAGTAGACCGGTGTCTCTACCTCCGTGCTGTTATTTTCCACCACCACAAATTCCAGATTCTTGTAGGTTCCTTTGGTGATCATGGAACGGATGCACAGATCCAGATCCTTATGGTGATCCTTGTTGGGTATGATCACAGACACCAGCGGCTGGCCTTGAATGGAAAATACGGTATGATAGATCCCATAATCCACTCCCTTTTCTACCTTAAGGGCAGGGATCCCCAACCTTTTGTAATGCCCCATGATTGCCCTGGCACCAGCTTCAAAGGCATACATCTTGCTGTGAGGGTTGCTGGCTGTGGAGTCCTGATGGCACCGCCAGTGATACAGAACCTTGGGTATATGATAAATCTCCTCCGCTTTTTCCGTGCAGCGGAAGATAAAATCATAATCCTGGGCCCCATCAAATTCCTTGCGAAGGCCGCCCACCTGCTCTACCAGTTCTCTCTTCACCACAAACTGGTGGCAGATGTAGTTGACGCTGCACAATAGATCCGGGTTGAAATCCGGCTTAAAATGAGGGTCAAACAACGCGCCTCCGTCCATATCCATCTTGTCCTCATCGGAATAGAGAACCTGGCACCGCGGATGGTCATGGATGGCTTTGGCACACTCATACAGGGCATCTCTTGTCATAGCATCATCGTGATCCGCCAGAATGATGAAATCGCCGGTTGCCATCTCTATAGCTGCATTGGTATTGGCAGAAATCCCGCCATTACCCTCCAGCCGCCTGTATCGGATTCTGGGATCTTTCTTCTGATAACGTCCTGCCACAGCAGACACATCTTCCCCTTGCGGGCTTCCGTCCGCCAGGCATAACTCCCAATTGCCGTAGGTCTGCTCCACGATGGAATCCAGCATCTCCTTTAAGTAACGCTCTGGTGTCTTATAAAGGGGCATCACAATGGAGAATTTCAGTTTCTCCGGAAATACTTCCTTCCTTTGCCTCTCCAGTTCTTCCTCTCCAGGCTTTGTAAGGGAGTACCACTCTCCGTAATCGTAGTCATTGTCCAGCCCTTGCAGCTTGTGCGTGGATTTTACAATCAATGCCCGCAGGCCGTTTTCTTTCCAGAAATCAACAGCCACGCGGACTGTCTCCATGTTCATCAGATCCTTGATCTTCTGCATCCGCTTATGGGCCACACTTGCCCGTTTTTCGATTAGTTCTTCGTTATATTTAATTTTAGCCTTTCGTCCGTCGCACCGGATCAGCAAGTAGTAATCCTTCCCTCTTTCATAGGGAAACTGGATGTCAAATCCAAAATCTCTGTCATAGGTCTTCCCATAGTAAATCTGGCTGACATCATCCCGCCTGGTAGACACATACTGAAAGCTTATGGGTCTTCCTTTCCCGTCCTCCACCGCAAATTCCGGCCTGGACTGGGGGGTTTTTCCGATTACCCATCCGTTCAGCTGAATAGAATTCTCCCTGATCCGGACTACGTCTACATTATGCTTCATCCTGTACCTCTTCGAAATTGATTCGCTCCTCCTCCACTACCAGGGGCCGCTTCATCACCCTGGAATTGATGGACAGAATATACTCTCCCACAACGCCGATGAAAAAGATCTGTACGGAACCCAAGAAAAGCATACTGATCAGAAGAGGCGCCATGCCTGCCACAAACCGATCCCAATACATCAGTTTCATCACCAGGTATATGAGAGCGATTACCATGCTGGCCGCACTGCATAATGCGCCAAATATGGTAGCCAGACGCAGCCCCACCTTCGTATAGGAAGTAAAGCTTAACATGGCCGCATCGTAAAGCTTGTAAAAATTGTTGCTGGTCTTGCCTGCCCGGCGCAAAGGCTGCTCATAGGGAATCTCTTTTCTGTGAAATCCAAGTTCCGCAACGATTCCCCTGAGGAAAGGCGTGGGATCATCCAGGTTTCGCAACACCTCAATAAAACGTTTGTCATAGAGGCCGAATCCTGTAAACTGTTCAATCTGCTCCACATTGGAAAGCTTCTTGATCAATTTATAGTAACACCCTCTCAGCCAGTACATGATCTTATTCTCCTGGCTGGATTTCTTGATGCCAATCACAATCTTATATCCGTTTTCCCACTCTTTCACGAAACCGGGAACCATGTCCACTGGATCCTGGAAGTCAGCTGCCATCAGAACCGTACAATCTCCGGTACTTTGAAGCATGGCATAGTAGGGGGAATTAAACTGTCCAAAATTTTTAGCGTTGAAAATCCCCTTGATTCCCTTGTCTGCGGCGCACAGCTTCCGGATAATCTCTCTCGTCTTGTCTTTGGAATCGTTATCAATAAATAGAATCTCGTATTGATAGCCTCCCAAATCTTTTCGAAACATCTCTCTCAGCGCATCGGCCAGTGCCTCCACATTTTCCTCTTCATTATAGCAAGGCACTACAATGCTGATCGTCTTCATGACAGTTCCTCCACATTTTCACTGCGCAGCGCCATGATTCTCACGGTTTCTCCAAAGCGGCTGCGGATAACGTTTGCAATTTCTTCCGTATATTCTGGTGCTACAATTAAGATCACATCTGTAGGATGGGAAGAAATATAGTCTGGCGCTACAATGGGCAAATGGGATGCAGGTGCAAACCGTCCCTGCTTAAACGGTGCGGAATCAATGATATATTCTGCTTTTTCCTTCAGGCAAGTGGTGGCAATCAGAGTAAATGCCTGATGGCTTGCTCCCCACACAGCCAGGGTTTCCTGCCTTTTATCCAGATCTGCCCGGATCTCTTCCATCTGTCGGCGAAGGCACTCCAGATTCCCCTCCAAACCGGATAAGTCTACTGCCTTTACTTCTCGTTTCGGCACCTCCATCTCCTCTTTGGGAATCTTCCTTACAATCATAGCCAGCATGTCCTTCTTCGACATCTCTTCCAACACCTGGAAGCCGTGATGCTCCATGAGGTATCGCAAGGTATCAAGGGTATAGTACGCAATATGATCCCGGATCAGTTCATAATACCCGTCGTGCTGAAGGCTGTATTCCAGGCTAGGTACGGTCACAAGTCCTATTCCCTGGCAAGTCAGATTGTTGTAGATACAATCCAGCATGACCCCAGGCTTTGGCTGGTGCTCC
The DNA here is from genome assembly GCA_021769025.1 of Enterocloster bolteae. The sequence goes on along the minus strand of JAETTS010000028.1, from coordinate 9,809 downwards.
AGAAAATTAAAGGTTAAAAAAGCATCATATGGACCATTCTGCCCTAATACCGTATTCTCTGTCTCCGGAAATCCGCAGGTTACAGGTATCCCTTCCTCCGCCTCATTCACCAGTTTCTCGCTGTGCTCAATCCCATAGGCCTCAACTGGAAACTGTCCCAGAACTTTTAAGAATTCGCCTCTTCCACATCCAACCTCTAAAAACTTTTTCCCCTCCAGGTGATACGTTTCGATCAAATGCTTATACTGGCTGGCCCTTAACTCTGCCATAGTGCTGGAGTATCCCACGGAACGGATCACATCCCGATAGTAGTCCACCGGTTCATTGTCAAGCTGTACCAGCCCGCAGTTTTTACACTGATGAAGATTTAGGGTCACGGCCTGATCGGTATCTACTTCATCTGCTGCCGGAATATTCTGGGCGGAAGATGGCATTCCGCTTAACGTCAGAAGTTTTGTCCCCTCCAGCGGCTGTCCACATAAAATGCAGGTATGGCTGAATCTCTTTCTTTTAAGAATCTGGCCAATCCCTTCCTCAAAGGAAACTTTTGGCTTCCAGCCTGTCCGTCTCTTCACTTTTTCAATATCCGGAATCAAATTGGCCAGCCCCTCTGCATTGGGCGGCACCTCTCCATAAACCCGGCTGCCTCTCCCGCCGCAGAGCCTGTGCATTTCCTCCACATAGGCACGAAGAGGCATGGTAGCATCCTGATCTGAAGCCAAATTGTATATCCCGTTCTCTCCTGGCTCTCCTGTGTATCCCACATTCCCTTCGCACACAGCCAGTGCCAGCAGGCTCTCGATCAAGTCCTCAATATACATAAAATTCCACTGCTGGATACAAGCCCCCAGTTTCATGGTCTCTCCCCGAAGGAAGGTATCCAGGCACGTCTCTACCAAAGAGTAGGGATGGTCTCCCGGACCGTAGATGCTGAAAATCCTGGTATGGATAAACTCAAACGGAACGTTGGGATCTTCTCTCTTCCATCGGGCAATCTGCTCCGTCGCCTGCTGATAGAATGCAACTTTTGCCTTGCCGTACTCGGATACCGGCTGACAGACTCTGTCTTCTGACATCTTGGTCTGGCAGATGCCATATTCCGCCTGGGAACCACTGAACAGGAAACGGCGGCATCCCAGTTTTCTTGCCCCTTCCAGCGCCCTCAGTCCATAGGCTGCATTCTTCTGCTGCACATCCGCATTCTTCCTGTTGTTGCTACCGGCTCCATCCCAGCCGAAATGAAAATAAATCTGACAACGCTCCGGAATCACCTTATCGATCTCGTCCAGGCGGTTCAACTCCAACTCTACAATATCTGTCTGGCCTGCCTTCTCTTCCTTTGCCTTTTCTATCACCTCATCCAGTACCTTTTTATTCGGTGAGCCTGGACGGATAACCGCATATATATGATGGCCTTCCGTTAAAAGCCTGCGAACCATAGAAGCACCAATAAAACTGGTGGCCCCTGTCACAACGATATTCAACTGCAATTCCTCCTTCTGTTTTGATGTGCTCTCGCCTTCCCGGCTCCTTAGCCAGAAATTCTGGGAATGATCATATTGGCCTCCATCTCTTCTTCCGGAAGAAACGGCGACAAATCCTCCAAGGGCGGCGAAGTCAATGTCCCATCCGGCATCCGCTTTGCCGAGGATTTGGGCTCAAAATTCTGGTCTGTGGTGACAAACACTTCGCAGATAGCCGGCCCTTCCACCAAAAGAGTCTTCTCTATGGCCTCCGCCAGCTGGCTGTTATGATGCGCACTAATATAAGGATACCCATAAGCCTGGGAAAGTTTCCCCATATTCGGAAAACTTAAATCTCCGCTATCCACACCGATTCCCACCAGAGGCTCACCAAAAAAATTCTTCTGTGTCTGGCGAATGGAGTGATACCCTCCGTTATTGATCAGGAAAATCTTAATAGGCATCCGGTGATGAATGATGGTCTGAAGTTCCTGCAGATTCATCTGGATGCTTCCATCTCCTGTTAACAAGATCACATCCTCATGTTCTTTTCCATCCTCAAATGCCGCCACGCAGGCTCCGATAGCCGCCGGAAGGTCATAGCCCATGGAAGCCACCGCAGAATTGGAGATGAACCGCTGGCCTTTCTTTATAATATAAGCGTGGCCACCTGCCACACAGGCTGACCCGTTTCCCGATACGGTGATCTGATCTTCTTTCAGCCTGCTGCTCAACTCCTGAACCAGCGCATAGACATTGGCTTCCTTCGTATCATCAGATACCAGATGCTTAGGCTGCACCACCGGATATGTCTCTTTCCACATCTGGCAGGTCTCCACCCAGGTCATGTCCCGTAACCCCTGCCCTCCGTCAAAGATCGGAGTCTCCTCCTGGTTCAGAACCCGCTCCAGTGCTTCCAGCAGGTCTTTTGCGTCTGCATGAACCGGCATATCCACATGGACACTTGGTTTTTTCAATTCTTCTATATCAATATCATTGACAATCGTATACGCTGCTCTTGCCCAGGTCTCATAATTATACCCTACCTGGCGGATGCTTAAGCGGCTTCCCACAGAAAATACCAGATCACTGTTCTGCACTGCAAAATTGCCTGGACGGTCTCCCATACCGCCTGCCCGTCCTACGTACAGAGGATTCTCTGTCTCCATACAGTCCTGACTGTTCCAGCCAGTTGCCACCGGGATACCCAATTTTTTAACCACCCGCTCAAATACGGGATATGCACCGGCAATGCGGATTCCGTTTCCTGCATTGAGAACCGGACGCTTCGCCTGGCGGATCTTCTCAACAATCGTCCTTGCCAGTTTATCCGTAACTTTCTCTGGCAGCTTCTCCGTTAAGCTGCGTTCCCTTTCGTAAGCCTCCGAGTCAAAGCCTTCCAACTCATCGGTCTCCACATACGCCCCTTGCACATTCAACGGAATATCCAGCCAGCTGGGTCCTTGCCTTCCAGAGTACGCCAAATATATGGCCTTCTCCAGGCAATAGCGGATCCGCTTCGGATCGATAACCATCTCACTGTACTTTGTCATACAGTCAATGGCTTTGGTGATGTCAAACTCCTGATCTCCCATCGCCCGGATGCCCACTCCTGACCAACGTGCTGTCGTGTCATAACGAACCTGTCCGGATAAAATCAGCATCGGAATCGAATCCAGCCAGCCGCCCAGCACACCAGTGATGGCATTGGTACCCCCCGGCCCTGTGGTCACGCACACGGCTCCTATCTTGTTATGGATTCTGGCGTAGCTTTCCGCTGCAATGGCACAGGCCTGCTCATGATGCTGGTACAGACACCGAAGCCCCTTCTCATGGCCCAGGGCATCATTTAAATGCATGGCACCGCCGCCGGTTACTGAAAACACCTGAGTGATTCCATGCTCCACCAGCTGTTGCGCAATATAATTGGATACTTTTATTCTCATATGCAGTTATCCTTCCTTTATAAAATCGTTCCAATGGCTTTGTCTTTCGTAAGTATATCATAAATGCCATTATAGTAAAAGTGGTTTTATTGTTTAGCAATGCCATATTTACCATCAACCTACACTTTCACCCCTCCCGCTTATGGGTTATAATGCAGAAGTAATGCAACGACGGATTATCGGCCACATAGAAAAAGGAGAGATCAATTAATGAAAAAACACATTAAATTAACGGCTGTATTATCCACCGCGGCAGTGATGGCCGCATTTACCCCGGTTCTCACATTCCCCGTTCTGGCACAGTCCAAGGGTTGGATTCAGGAGGATGAAAACTGGAAGTTCTACGATGATGACGGTTACTATTTGACCGATACCTGGAAGAGACATGACAACAACTGGTACTATCTGGACGGAGACGGCAACATTTCCTTCAACAGCCAGGTGGATGAGTACTATGTTGACGGGGAAGGAAAACGAGTTGCCAATCAGTGGGTGATCATCCCCAACGAAGATTATGATGATTCAGAGGACAGCCCTGAGTCCTACTGGTTCTACTATGGCACAGACGGAAAAATGACGACCTCTAAATTCAGAAAAGTTGACGGCCTGACCTATTACTTTGACAGTGAGGGGCATATGGCAACCGGCTTAACCGAGATCGACGGCGCAAACTACTATTTTGGAAAACCGGGAGACGGCTCCATGAAAACCGGCTGGGTAGAACTGACTGAAGATCAGGACAACGGTGAAGAAGAGATTGTTTGGTCCTACTTCAATAGCAACGGCCAGAGAATTGAAAATCAGATTGACAAGCGGGTTGGCAGCAACTACTACACTTTTGTAGACGGCAAGATGGTAACCGGCTGGTATAAATTGCCGAAGGATATGCCGGCAGCTGATGCGGAGCAGAACATTGAGGCAGATGTCGCAGGTACAGAAGGTTTGGAAAATGCAGCAGACGGCCAGGTTCAGGATGCCGCCGACGCAGAGCAACAGGCTCAGGCTCAGGATGCCGCCGATGCAGAGCAGCAGGCTCCGGCTCAGGACGATGCGGCTCCGGCCCAGGATGATGCCAATGCAGGACAGCAGGAGGAAACTAATAATACAGCTGCAGGCTATCAGTATTATAATGAGGATGGAAGCCGCGCTTCCGGCTGGATGACCATCACTGGAATTCCTGGTCTCAGCGAAGAAGATGAGTTTTACAAGTTCTACTTTAAGAGCGGAAAGCCTTACTTTGCAGAAAAGGATCTCCAGGTCTTCCGTGTAGGTTCTGCCCGTCATTGCTTCAACGAGAAAGGCGAAATGCAGACAGGCCTTCAGGTTATCACATTGGAAGACGGCTCCAAGGTTAACTACTACTTTGGCACCGATGGCGTTATGAAAACCGGCAAACAGTCCATTTTGGACGAGGAATCCGGAATTACTCAGACTTGGTTCTTCCACACCGACAGCGAGAAATTGGGCCAGAGTTTCCATGGAATCCGTGACAATGTGATCTATGATAATGGTCTGCGTCAGCAGGCAGAGTCCTATATGCGATATGCCCCTGTAACATTTGAGGGCAAAAATTACCTGGTAAATGCTTCCGGTACCATCCAGAAAGCATCCAACTCTTCCAAGTCTCATGAGCGCCCAGATCTGGGTGTTGGCTATAGGGACTTAAAAGATGCTTTTGATAATACCTGGACAATTGATGTAAACGGTATTATCCAGTAATACACTAACTGATCTTGATTATCCATCCGTTCAAAACGAGGGCTGTAGCACATCCAGTGCTTCGGCCCTCAACTTTTTTATTTTTATGGTTATAAATTGTCGTTTTTTCCGTTATATTTCTTTAAGGAGAAGTATGCCCTTTTCGATTTTGGGAGGAACGAATATGAGAGATTTGGCTGTCTATTATTGTAGAAAATGCGGTTATTATGCTTATTATCAACTTCCTAAAAATGCTGTCTGCCCCAACTGCGACTGTAAGATGGCCTTGATGGATATGCGGTATCAGGATTTTATGGATCTAAACTATGAGGAGCGTGATCGTCTGATCAGCGACCTGATCATCCATTCTTCCGCCTCCCTGATTCAACGGATCTGTGCTCCATCAAAACTTTACAATCAGCGGGAAGTTATCGGTCATCTGACACAGGAAGTTGCTGACCTGGAAAAGGAAAATAAGCGCCTGAATGAAACCATCGATTGGATGCATCAGACCATCTGGGATCAACTGCGCCTTATCAAAAGCCTGGAACATGAAATACAGGAACTAAAGGAATCCAACAAATCGGATGAGTAGACAGCCCTCTTTAAAAGACCAGGGGAGTTGTAAACTCCCCATCATTCTGCCCCTAGCCTTCCGGATCTGCGGAGATATATTGAAGAATCAAGCGGTTCAGCGTTACTCGCATCTGCGCTACGATTTCCAGCAACCTATCATTATCCGTCTTTAATTTCCGATTCTCTAACTCTAACGCTGACATTTTCTCCTTTTCACTCATAAGTGAGCCTCCTTTTTTGGAACTGGCTTAAATATATCGTATTTCTCCAGGTTTGAAAAGAGGATTCAAACGCGTAATTCGACATATTTTTTATTTTTTCCCCAAAAATTCAAAAATTATTTTTAAAACCCCCAATGTCCCACTAGATATGCCATCGATTCCTGATTCCAAATACCAGCTGTAGAATTCTGCCAAACAAACACAAAACAAAAATGTCGAAAAGATTTTTCCATTACCTGTCTTTTTCGTTAAGAAACTTGTCTCAAAATCGTAAGATTTAAAGGAATTTTTTACCTATGCAAGCATTTATCCTTGTGGTATACTAAGGTTAATGAATCGCAAAGGAGGTTGTAGGTGTATGAAACAAAAAAGAATTGCTTCGGTTACGCTTTCCTTTCTGATCATGCTTCTTTCGTCTCTTCCGTCTTATGCCGGAACCTGGACCGAGCACGAAGATCATACCTGGACTTATGTAAACGATGACGGTGAAAGCATTACCGGCTGGATAGATGATAACAATAACCGATACTACTTAGACAAAGACGGCAACAAAAAAACCGGCTGGTTCAAGACCAAAGGCTCCTGGTATTACTTCGATAAAGACGGAGTTATGGCCAAGGATACTTGGATTGACAATTATTATGTCAACTCTGATGGCAAGTGGAAAGGAACAAGATAATTCGGGAAACTGAGAAGCCAATGCAAAGCAGATAGGTATGGGGATATCTGTTTTGCATTGGTTTTTTCCTTCTTATCCCCGAAAGCGGTTCAGGCAGGCAAAGATTTCCTGTATTCTCGGTTTTGCCAGGCCGCAGGGCACATAGGAACCGCAGAAAGGTTCCCAACCTTTTCTCTCCAGAAGTTCCCAGAGAATCTGAACCGTCTGCCGCACAGTCTTTTTCCCATCTATCACCTGCTCTAAGCCAAAGCGCAGCAGATGTGCCAGCGCGCTGGTCTGTTCACTGTCTGCCAACTGCTCCACATAGCGCAAATCCACATTCTCCCTGTCAAGAGAAAATCCATCCCGGCCCATAGTCTTTACCTTCATGGTGTCATGACGGCGGTCGCCTCCGCTCTTCTTCCCCTTAGATATCTCCAGCCCGCGCCGAAAATCCGGAATCTGGAAGCCAGGAGCCTGGGTTCTCGGGGCCATATGCTCCTTGCACAGTTCTTTTACCCGGTCTGTGATATCCATTGGCCGATAACAGTCCATCTGCAGAATCTTATCCGCGATATAGAAAAATGCCCCTGAACTGCCTGCCACCAGAATCGTGGAAATATCCGCTTCCTCATACAATTCCCTGGCCCGCTCCAAAAACGGAGTGATCGGTTCTTTCTCACGGCTAATCACCTGCTGCATAAAATCATCCCGTACCATAAAATTGGTGGCGGAAGTATCTTCATCTATCAAAAACAGATGGGAACCGGCTTCTATGCCTTCCACCACGCCTGCTGCCTGGGAGGTACTGCCGCTGGCATCCGGCGTAGAGAAGGAACTTGTATCCTTCTTGTTGGGCAGATCATTGATAAACAAAGAAATATCCACATTCCGGATGGAACGTCCGTCCTCTGCCCTTAGCTTTACTGCTGTCTGGTCAGTGATGACAATCTCCCTTCCGTCTCCTGCAATATGATTGTACACCCCCATCTGGAGGGCGTCCAGCAAAGTAGACTTTCCATGGTATCCACCTCCTACAATCAGTGTGATTCCCACCGGAACAGCCATTCCTTTTACCTCTCCCTTGTGGGGAAGTGACAAAACCCGTTCCATAGATTTGGGAGAAATAAAAGGCACACTGTCTCTCATTGGCAGATCCGATACTCCACTTTTCCGCGGCAAAATGGAACCGTTGGCTACAAATCCTGCCAGCCGCTCCTCCTTTAAGATTCTTCTAACTGCCTCCTGATCCTCAGCCAAAAAGACAGCCTGTTCCACCTTCTTTTTATCCAGCTTGCCGAACAAAAGGCTTTTCTCTGCACACCTGGGCAGAAAATCAAACAGGATCTTCTCCAGTTCACCGGCATTGATTGTTCTGCCAAAGGCTGGAAACCCTACGTGAAACCGTATGATCACCTTGGCATCTGTAATCTGGCACGCGCTGCGTTCCAAAACCTCCTGCCCGCATCTGGTAATCGCAATCAACCCGCTTTTCCCTGAGCCCTTGGCCTTAAAATTGAAATCTTCCACCTGAAAAGCAAACTGCCTGGTCAAAAAGTCCTCCAAAGCAATTCTGGCACACCGGGTTTTATAATAAATTTCCGGAAATCCTGCCTCTTTATGGGAAATCTCTATATGGAGACTGGAAGGAGATGCAAACGGATCTCCCTGCACATGGTCAATAAATAACTGATAATTGCCAAACTGATAGCCTCCGGCCAGAGACTTGTATGCCGGATAGCTTCTGTGATCAATTGAGCGTAGCAATGTACGCAATTCATTTGATGATTTCATACTTCCTCATTCCTTTGCTATTCTTATTTTGTTACCTGAGAGGGCTGTTTTTCTCGAACCGCTTCTCTTTTGGCTGCGTCATTTCAGGCCGCTTTTCATTTGACTGCCTCATTTCAGGCTGCTTCTCTTTTGACTGCCTCATTTCAGGCTACTTCTCTTTTGACTGTCTCATTTCAAGCTTCTTTTCCTAGGCTGCCTCTCCTTAAGCTTCCTCATTTGCGGCTGCCTTTCTCAGGCTTTTGCTATCCCCGTCTTCGAATCATCTGTCCCATTCTCCGATTCAGATTCAACAACATCTTCCTTCTTCCAAGCCCCTGCTACGCTCATAGCCAGTAAAGTCCACATAATGGGAGTTACGATAGGTTGGCTGATATTCACGATTCCCTGAACCACATAGCAGAATACTCCTGCCAGCATTGCCATAACAGGGATATCATTTAACCTCCTTCTTATGACAAACGCAAAAGCACTTGCCAAGAATGATATATATGACAATGTTCCCAATATACCATTGGTTAAAAGATACTGTAGATACTCATTATGGGCATTTTCAAACAGTACATGATAGACCTCTGTCATCTCCGTCAGATTTCGGAAATACGTTATCAACCCAAACGTATCCGGCCCATGCCCAAACAGTTTCTGGTGAATCGGAAATTGGCTGTAATGTTCCAGAGCAATCCTCCAAATATAGCCTCTGCTGCTCCCCCAGGAATCCGAGAATTTCAAATATTTTTGTAAAGAACCGTATGTTTCCCCATGTCCGGCAATATTCACATCATACAAAACATAAATAACTGCCAATGCCACAGTCACAAGCACTGCCAGCCAGGCTCTCCACAGCCATGGTGTAACCTGAGCATTCTGCTTCTTCGTCACATAATCAAACACGTACACAATTAATATCACAGCGCAAAGCCCATAGATCACCGTATTTAATTTTCCAAATTCCACAATAATATTATAGATGCTACGGATCGTTACTACCTGATCCGCATATTTAATGCTAACCCACTGTATTGTTTTAGCGGAAGCCAGAAATGTAACCAGAAGAATCAAATATCTGCGTATCCCTCTCCTGCTACGAAACGCATACAATGGCAAAACAGCAAACAACGCTCCGATAGATAAGTATGCATTATCACTCTGACCAGTTATCGCTGCCAAGTATATAATCCAGAGGCAAAAATAGTACCAGATACTCTTACCCTTATTCTCTGTTCCAATCCACATAAAAGCGGTTACCCCCAGATAAATGGATACTAACTGGGTATACATATTAATATTTCCAATAAAAGAAGTAAAACTGTTCTTATCACTCGCTGAAATAAACTCCTCAAATCCCAATAAATCCAAATTGAAAAAATCAGTCAGCCCAAATATACATACTGCAAGGCCTGCAACCAAGCATATATCCACATACCAGGAACGCATACGGAAACATTTTCCAATA
>JAETTS010000839.1 GCA_021769025.1 Enterocloster bolteae | reverse complement strand
CCCGGTTCCGGCAAGAAACCGCCCCGCATCCCCCGCACCTGCCAGAAGACAGGCATCTCCTTCCATCCTCACCCTGAATGCGGACTCTGAAGTGGAAACACAGGAAAGCCGTGAGGATATCATCTGGCATGAGCTGCAGAATGCCTACCGGACCAGGAAGATCCTGACTGGGAACCTTGGCGGGATTGAGCGGATGGAAGGAGGCGGTACCATCGCTGTCATCTACTATAAAGAAATGCGTGTGGTGATTCCCCTGGCGGAAATGATGATCAATCTGGCGGAAGACGAATCCCATGATTATGGAGAGCTGGTACTGCGCCAGAACAAGATTCTCGGTAATATGCTGGGCTGTGAAATTGACTTCATCGTCAAGGGACTGGATAACAGCAGCCGCAGTGTAGTGGCCAGCCGGAAGGATGCCATGTACAAAAAACGGCAGATCTTCTATTTGCCGGATGCGGCCGGAAACTCCCGTGTGTGTGAAGACCGTATCGTGCAGGCCCGTGTTATTGCCGTTGCTGAAAAGGTAGTCCGGGTAGAGATCTTCGGAACGGAATGTTCCATCCTTGCCCGCGACTTATCCTGGGACTGGATGGGAGATGCCACAGAGAGTTTCCATGTGGGTGATCAGATCCTGGTACGCATCTTAAGCGTCAAAATCCGTTCCCTGGAGGACATCTCCGTCCGTGCAGATGTAAAGAGCGTGAATGGCAACACCAGTAAAGCCAATCTTGGCAAATGCAAAATCCAGGGCAAATATGCCGGAACGGTCACGGACATCCACAAGGGCACTGTTTTCGTCCGGCTCCAGATCGGCGTCAACGCTATCGCCCATAGCTGTTATGACAGCCGGATGCCTGGGAAAAAGGATGATGTCAGTTTTGTCGTTACTCGAATTGATGAAGAACGGAATGTGGCAGTGGGATTGATTTCGCGGATTATTCGGCAGAATATCTAAAATACAGGACCATAACTGTCTCTCTAAGATAGCTATGGTCCCACTTTTTTAGTCCTATATGCTTATATTACTATTTAGCATACAAATCTTTTTTTCTAAAACATTTATCAAGTTCTCGTCCCCTTTCAGCTTCGCAAGGTTCAAACATGAAATCATCGCTGGAACATTTGTTGTAGATATAATTTGAGAATAATAATATAATCCTCTATCAAGTAAATTTGATT
>JAETTS010000838.1 GCA_021769025.1 Enterocloster bolteae | reverse complement strand
TTTACGGAATCAGGGATGGAGGATGTGGCATTCAATGGATTCCTTAAATGGTTCGTGGCTGGCGGGAACAGGATAGAGATTGATGGGAAATCATGGGACACGCTGGACATAAGCCATTCCACCAGGGACTCGGCTATCGTGCATGGAAAGATTGGCTATCTGACAGAACTGATAAAGCGGTATTCCATGGAGGATAAGGTGGCGGCATAAAGGGGATTGGGGTGGGGACATCCTCACCCCTTCCATAGACAGGAATGGGGAGGCTCTATGTATACAGTATCAGACATCATTGCGGATATAGGCCGTGGATGCGCGGCGAATAACTTGAACGAGGATATGTTCCGCTATCGGATTATCTTCTTTGTGAACGATGGAGGCAAGGGCATCAAGCACTATGCGGACACCATGTACAGCGGTCTGAGGGAGTCGCTGGAGGATATCATCAGGAACCATCTTTCCTTGACGAATACGGTTGTAATCGCACAGACGACCGTCTTGAAGGGCGGGGAATGTGTCTGTCTACAGAGCAGGGCATACTCTTTCAGCCTGGAAGAATACTTCAATCAGATTAGCGGAGGATGCAAGGGCAGCAACAGGAATACCGTATATGGCCGATATGCAGTCAGGTACATGAACGGATAAGGAGGGAACGGCAGCATGGACGGGAAGACAGGCGGCTTCACGCATGACGAATTAACCATGCTTTCAGATAGGATATTGTCCATGATGGAAAATACCAGTAAGGCAATGGCCATGATAAAGAGTTCTGAGGCGCATGAGATTTTAGAAAAGGAATTGGAAAGATACTGCCAACTGAATAATAAAATCTGTGACATGATGGCGGCGACAGGTGAAAGAGGGTGAATGTTCGATGGGAAGCAGACACAATCTTGACGGCCTTATATTGGAACGGAAGTATGTGGATGCAAGGATTGTGGACAGTCCATATGGATACAAGATGGCCATTCCAATATTCAATAAGGCTGTACCAGTTTTTTATGTGGAGAAAGTGATGGAGATAGTGGAAGCATTTATAGATGCATATATGATAGCTTGTAGGATACCACTGAGACCGGAAAGCTTATGTGTGGATGGGAACCTGTCTGTATGCCTGGACAAGGATATTCCGATAGAACAGAAATATAGGATGTATGTCGTGATTATTTTAGAGGAAGGGCGTAGT
>JAETTS010000027.1 GCA_021769025.1 Enterocloster bolteae | reverse complement strand
GAATCGTCACATATTCCATCAGTGGATTGTAGCCGGTATCTCCCTTTTTCAGGCGGAAATAAATCTGGGAGCTGTCTACCTCCACGCTTTCCACCCGCCCTTCTTCCACCAGCTGCAAAAAGTCACTGTATGGAACCCGGGCCTTATTCCCCAGATAATTGCTCATGCCCATAACCGTCAGAAGGGTAATCAGGCCGGCAATAAGGATAATCGCAAAAATCTGGCTGGAGCCAGGCGGCCTGCCACTATTTCTGTTATTATTGTTATTCCTGTTGTTATCTTCCATAATCGTGTTGTTCTCCTCATCTATACATCAGGCTAGTGTACGCCATTGTCTACCATTATAGTTGTAGTTTCTCCATAAATCAAGAAAAGAGGCATAAAAAATATATAAACTTTGTTTTTTAAAAAACTCTGGATTTCCACAGCCGACCGTTGTATAATAAACAAGTTATTTTTACATCTTCAGCAAGGGAGGTTCGAATCATGTCCGTAAAATATGTTTTTGTTACCGGCGGAGTTGTCTCCGGCTTAGGCAAAGGCATCACCGCAGCATCTCTGGGGCGCCTTTTAAAAGCCCGGGGATACAAAGTCACCATGCAGAAATTTGATCCCTACATCAACATTGACCCCGGTACCATGAATCCGGTTCAACACGGCGAAGTCTTTGTCACCGATGACGGTGCCGAAACCGACTTGGACTTAGGGCACTACGAACGCTTTATCGACGAAAGCCTGACCAAGAATTCCAATGTCACCACCGGCAAAATCTACTGGTCCGTCCTTTCCAAGGAACGACGAGGAGATTACGGCGGCGGCACCGTACAGGTTATTCCTCACATCACCAACGAGATAAAAAGCTGTTTTCATAGAAATTATGGCTCCAAAGACACAGAGATCGCCATCATCGAGGTAGGCGGCACCGTTGGCGACATCGAAAGCCAGCCTTTTCTGGAGGCAATCCGCCAATTTCAGCGCGAAGCAGGTCCTGGGAATACTATCTTAATTCACGTCACCCTTATCCCCTATTTAAAGACATCCGGAGAATTGAAAACAAAGCCTACCCAAGCCAGCGTCAAGGACTTGCAGGGTATGGGAATCCAGCCGGACATCATCGTTTGCAGGACAGAGCATCCTTTAGACGACCATATCCGCAGTAAAATTGCACTTTTTTGCAATGTTCCCCAAACCCATGTACTCCAAAACCTGGATGTAGACGTTCTCTACGAAGCGCCTCTGGCTATGGAAGAGGAACATCTGGCTCAGGTAGCCTGTGCAAGCCTGAATCTGGATTGTCCCACGCCGGATCTTCAGGACTGGCGGGATATGATCCATGCATGGAAACATCCGGAAAAAGAAGTGACCATCGCGCTGGTGGGAAAATATACTCAGCTTCATGATGCCTACATTTCCGTAGTGGAAGCCCTGAAACATGGAGGCGTGGCTAACCGGGCCAGAGTCAATATCCAATGGGTGGATTCCGAGACAGTAACCCCTGAGAATGCCGGGGAAATTCTGATTGGTGCAGACGGGATTCTGGTTCCCGGCGGATTTGGCAGCCGTGGTATCGATGGAAAAATCCATGCCATAACCTATGCAAGGCAACACAACATCCCATTTTTAGGATTATGCCTTGGAATGCAATTGGCCATCGTGGAGTTTGCAAGAAATGTATTGGGATTTACAGATGCTCACAGCGCCGAATTAGATCCTGCCACCCTCCACCCGGTGATTCACCTGATGCCAGAACAGAATGGGATTGAGGATATCGGCGGCACCCTGCGGCTTGGCTCCTACCCTTGTGTTTTAGATAAAGAGTCCAAGGCATACCAACTTTATGGGCAGGAAACCATCCATGAGCGGCATAGGCACCGCTATGAGGTAAACAACGATTTCCGGTCAGCATTGTCGGAACACGGAATGCTGCTTTCAGGAATCTCTCCGGACGGCAGAATTGTAGAAATGATTGAGTTACCCAGCCACCCCTGGTTTATAGCCACACAGGCACACCCGGAGTTAAAGTCCCGCCCCAACAAGCCTCATCCATTGTTTCGCGGATTTATTGAAGCAACATTAAAAGAAAAGTAACGTTTTATATGGTTACAAATATACTCCTTTTTTACCATATAATACTTGGTTTCCCTATGCTGCATAATTTTTGTTTTGCCGCCTCATACTGATTGTGAGGTGATGACAATGAAAGAGCCAAACAAGAACAAGCATTATGATAACGATCCTTACCGTGTGGAAGCAACCTCCGATTTCCCGGCTGCCTCCTCCATGGACTGTACCGGGCTGATTCCCTCCCTTCCCACATCTGAAGCGGAGCTGGAATCCTATGAAGAATTGTATCCTTATATTACGTATGCTGCCAAGGATGAAACCAGCAATGATTCCCATAAGCCTGTGCCTTCAACACGCTGATCGTACAAACCATTAACCGGTATAGCACCTGATTTGCGTTCAGGGCTATGCCGGTTTTTCTGTTCAGAATTTCCCTTATTCAATCTCTTTGTGCAGGGAAGCCAGGGCCAGGGCTGTGATCACCTTACAGTCACTGATCTCCCCCTCTGCAATTCTTTCTTTCAGCTTCCCCAGCTGCACTGGCACCAGATTGATAAACTCATCACTATCCAGTTCCCTTTCTTCCATGTGGAGGTCTTTGGCCAGATACAGGTATAGCACCTCAGATATAATTCCGGGAGACGTATGTATTTTCCCAAGATATCTCCAATAGCCTGCCACTCTTCCAGTCTCTTCCTTGAGTTCCCGCTTCGCAGCATCTAATGGCTTCTCCCCTGGAATCTTGTCCATCTTCCCTGCAGGTATTTCATAAAACACCTGATTGATGGCATAACGATACTGTTCTTCCATCAGCACATTCTGTTCCTCATCAATTGCTAAGATTGCCACACCGCCGGGATGCTTTACCATCTCCCGAACCGTTTCCTTCCCATCAGGAAGCCTAACGGTATCCACGTAAAATTCATAGGATTTTCCCTGATATACCACTCGATGGCTTAGACATTGCTCTTCCAGTATTCGATTGTTACCCATCTGTCAAACCTCCACTTTTATCTTTTATCATTCATAAAGAGCAGTCAGATACTGAATTATAACTGTACAGAAAGCCAATAATCATACACATCCAAATAATTGTCATAGTAGTAATCCAAATCCAGTTCAAATTTAGGGATGCTGTCGTAATCCGGGCTTCCCTCAATAGTCGGAGCATCTGGGAATACTGGATAAGAGCCTGCAGTTAAAAACGGCTGGAGCCCCTTCCCCTGGTGATCCGCTTCCCCACACAGATATCTGATAAACAGCTTCGCTGCATTGGGATGTTCACACTGGTCAGCAATCTGTGCAATCATAAAGCTTATACAGGTGGTGGGCATATCAAATTTGTCCGGCTCTACTCCAAGGACAAAGTCCTGTAAGTCTCTCTCCCTTAGCTTGGAGGATACACCGTATCCGATAGGCGGGTCTGTCATTCCCTTAGCCCCTCCCACTGCCTTTACAATATTGGTGTTGGAGGTTTCCAGAATAACCCCGTTTTTCGCCACACGGTTGATCCATGCATGGGCGGCATCCGGTTCATTGTCTGCCAGCACAATAGGCTCTCCGAATACCTTCTCATAGTCTGCCTCCAGAAGATCGGAATGCTGAACCATCGCTGTAAAAAGCACAGGCAGATCCGGCTCTCCCGACGGATCCAGGAAAATGAACTTTCCGTTCCACTCAGGTTTGGTAATATCCCACCAGGACGAGATGGGCAACTCACTGTACACTTCCGTATTATAATTCCACCAATCCAATTCTACCACAAATGGCGTGACACTTAAATAGGAAGGCTCCACTCCTTTAAAAATATCTTCGGGCTGATAATTGTGCAGAAGGCCTGCCTGGATATATTCCCGGCTGACAGAGCCAGTCTGCTCTTTTAACTGCAGAACATCTGCCGTATGGATTCCAGCCTCATATTCTCTGGAGAACTTCTCCAGCATTTCATTGATACCCAAATCATAGAAATTAACTTGGATCCCAGGATACTCCGCCATAAAATCCGCCGATACGGTCTCTAAGCGCCCAGTACAGCCATACAGATTCAATTCCCCTTCTGCCTTGGCTTTCTCATAAAGTTCTTCCACTGTCTCCGTCTTGTTAAGGCCATTTTCCTCCGCCCAGGAACTGGCAGATGCCTCCGGCGCTTTTGTTGTCTCCTGTACGGACTCTCCTTCTGCCGGAGCCTGACTCTGGGCTGGAGCCTCTGTAGCTGCCGGGGCCGCCGTTGTCTCAAGCTCTGCTTTGGTCACACAGCCTGTACACAGCCCTGCCCCCATCACTGCTGCCATTGTCATTGCAATCCATCTTCTCTTCTGTCTCATAAACTTGTTCCTCCTTTATATTTTCATAACTCCTTTTTTAATCCAAAACAGCCTGTTTGATCAAACGCCCTGTTTTTTTGTCAAACAGATTCGCCTTGTCCGGATCGATTTCCAGATACACCTTTTGGTCAACCTCATAGAATCGGATTCCGATCTCTTTTACCAGAATATTTTCTTCTCCTAATTTCACATGAACGGTTGTCTCCGAGCCTGCTGACTGGACAGAATACACACGCCCTTCGATCCTTTTAGCCCCAGGCTCCCTAAATATCTTTACTTTCTCTGGGCGAAGGCCTATCACACATTCCCCAGAGTATTCTTTTGGCATCTCCTTTGTAAACAGCCTGGAGGAAAACAGAATTTCTCCCAGCCGCGAGATTACCCGCAGTTCTCCTGTGCCTGTCAGGCTTCCGGTTCCATCTACAAAATTTACTCTGGGATTGCCAATGAAATCCGCCACCCGAAGGGACACTGGATTCTGGTAGATATCCATAGGGGCAGCCACCTGCTCCAGAGCACCCTCAAAAAATATGGCGATCCGTGTGGACATGGTCAGCGCTTCCACCTGGTCATGGGTTACATAGATAATAGTCGTTCCCAACTCATGGTGGAGCCTTTTAATCTCCGAACGCATATCCACACGAAGCTTGGCATCCAGATTGGAAAGAGGCTCATCTAAGAGGAGAACTTTCGGTTCCGATACAATAGCTCTTGCAATAGCCACTCTCTGCTGCTGTCCTCCTGACAGCTCGGCAGGATACCGTTTGGAAAATTCGCTTATCTGCATCCGTTCCAGGGCATTGGCCACCCGCTTCTCAATCTCTGCCTTGGAAATCTTTTTTACAGTCAGGCCAAAGGCCACATTGTCAAAAACAGTCATGTGAGGCCACAAAGCATAGGACTGAAACACCAGGTTAAGCCCTCGTTTTCCTGGTTCTTCAAAAAACAGCTCCTTTGCATTTACTACTATACGGTCATCCATGATGATTTCCCCATTCTGTGGCCGCTCCAATCCAGCCACCACACGCAGGGTCGTGGTCTTCCCACACCCAGACGGCCCCAGAAGCGTCATAAACTCGCCGTCTTCAATCACCAGATTCAGATCCTTTAGCACATGGTTGTTTCCATAAAATTTATCAATATGATTCAGTTCAATCCTGCTCATTTATATCCTCCCTCTGTCAAAATCCCTGAGTAATATCTGCGTTAAAGAATTTATTGGCAACCCAATAGATGGCAAATACTACCACAAACATTATGATAGCCACTACATTTGAGAATTGTTCCATCCCGCCTGACATATAGGAATAGGCCATATAGGGCAAGGTCTGGGTCTTTGGTGAAATCAAGATAACCAAAAGATCTAATTCCTTCATTACAGCCATGAAGATCAGCATAAACCCGCTCATGAAGCCGCCCTTTGAAAGAGGAAATACAATCCGGCGAAACCGGGTAATAAATCCGGCATTCTCCACCTGAGCCGCCTCTTCCAGCTCCACATGTATCTGCATCATATTGGCCGATCCTGCCCTGCTGGAAAACGGAAGATTCTTTACAACCGTTACCAAAACCAGCAGAAGGAAGGAACCATACAGCACTGGGAAGAAGGTTATCTTATAGCCTGCCACAGTGACCGCCCTTTCTACAGAGAACATAGACAGATACATAGCCCCAAAAGCAATGGAGGGAATCAAGTACGGAATGAACACCAGCTGCTCCACCAGCCGTCCGGACTTCAGATGACGTCCCCTGGAAGTAATGTATCCGATCAACTGCCCGAATATCGTAGCAGCAAAAGAGGCACACACCACAAGCTTTAAGGAATTCCCTAAAACCTTTAAAAACTGCGGATTCCGAAATACCCCTGGCTCTCCATAGAAAATATCCGGCGCCCCTTCACCAATCCAATAGTGAAGGCTGAAATTGGACAAGCTGTAATCTCCCAGTTTCAACATCAGACTTTGGAGAATCAGAATTGCCACAGGAAGAAATACACATCCTCCCAGAAACAGGAACAATCCTCCAACTACCACTGGTTTCCATCTGCGCAACGGAAGGACATTACCCCGGCCTCCTTTTCCGCTTATGGTAGCATATGACTTTCTGGAACCGATCACTTGCTGATTGATAAAAATAATGACCGCTGCGATTCCTATAAGGATCATACTGATAGAAAATGCTACGGCAGTCTGTTGCTGCTTGATACTGGTGTACAACATGGTTGATATGGTATAGTAGCCTGTCTTAAGACCCAGAAATGCCGGTACGCCAAAGGTTCCCAGGGCCTTGGAAAAAATCAGAATAAAGGAAGACGCTATGGCCGGCAGGACTAACGGAAACGTAATCTTTCGCAGCATCATGATTTTTCCGGCGCCTAAAATCTCCCCCATCTCCTCCAGTTCCGAATTGATGGAACGCAGGGAAGCAGAAATCAATAAATAAGCATAGGCATAATAATGGATGGTCAGCACACAGATGATCGCCACCGGCCCATAAGCCAGCCAGTCCGGTGGCTCCAGTCCGATATAAGATAAGAAGCCTCTTGTACCGCCGATCCTGGCCGTTTTAAAAACTGCAATCCATGCCATGGATTTGCACCAGGAAGGTATCATATAAGGAATCAACATAGCCAGTGAAAAAAACTTTTTGAAAGGAAGGTCGCTTCTGACCATAAGCCAGGCAATGGATCCTCCTACTGCAATGCTGAAAATGGATACCAGAAAAGCAATCATCAGGGAGTGAGCTAAAGGACGGTACAGCATGTTCTGAGATACATCACTGGCCAAAAGCTTTTTCCAATAATACAGGGACCAGTCCCCTGCCTGCGCGCCTTCCACTCTTCGTACATCTCTGGCCGCCAGCTGAAATGTGGTGAAAATCATCTCTAAAAGTGGAACAATAACCAATAGAAACAAGAGAACCACTGCTACTGCCACCATGATGTTATACGGATTCTTCAAACCGTTTTTTATCCAGTTTTCTGCCTTTCTCTTTCTGGAATATGGCCGGCCATTGTTCATACACAACCACCTCTCATTTTTTATATTTTGCAAAAAGTTGATGCTTCCTGCGATTTTTGTATCTGTTACGTTGATTATAAAAAAGTTGAATTTGTATTTCCAGAAAGGAATGGTGACTAAATATAGAAAAATGATGCTTTTATTTGAATTAACTATGGATATGGTGTCAAAATATCTACTAAATTTAGATTATTATATTTCTTTATTGTATATTAAATCTTTATTTTCGTCATTTTGCCATAAATTTTTGTGTATATTTACAATATTTTTTTGACAGTGTTGGAGATACGATGGTATTTTCTTCATTTTTAAGATATTCTATCATTAAAAATCATATTTTTCTGATTTTTATAGATTATTTTCTATTTTTTAAGGAAAACAGCAGATATCAGAGCTAATATATTGACATTTATCAGTTATTCTTCTATGATAGGCTAGAGCATTGAACACATACAGGAAAATCATTTCCGGTGCATTCCAGAAAAGGATGGAGAATCATGAAAGGTTACGAGTATAAATATTCATTCAAAAATCAATTCCGCACCATGGCTTCCATGTCCGTCTACCGTACCGGACATCAGCAATGCAGTGGTGGATACCATCGTGGAAGAGAGGTCCGGGATTTTTACCTGATTCATTTTGTTATGGAAGGAAAAGGTGTTTATACCCTCAACGGAACCCCTCACCCTGTCCACAAGGGCCAGGCTTTTCTCATCTATCCCAGTTTTCCCATTGATTATCAGGCGGATATAACAGACCCATGGGAATTCTGCTGGGTCGGCTTCAATGGAAACGATGCCCGCATTCTTATGAATGCCACTGGTTTCACTCCCCAGACTCCGGTCATCACGCTCAATGACCCACAACATATGGAAGATCTTCTGATGAATATCTACCAATACCGGGGGCACAAGGCCCACGAGATTATCACCATGACCTCCAAGCTTTATGAACTGATTGCCTTTTTAATCCAGGAAGCCGGTGACCAGTTGGATCCACAGTCCAGGTCTGGTATTGAGCATGTTCAGAGAGCCTGCGATTTCATTGC
Organism: Enterocloster bolteae; assembly: GCA_021769025.1. Next base: position 5,462 of record JAETTS010000027.1, on the reverse strand, counting down.
TTCTCATTATCAGGAAGCCATATCCATCAATGACATTGCCCAATATACCGGCATCTGCCGCAGCCGTCTGTATCGGGTTTTCAAGACCCATCTGTCCATCTCTCCCCAGCAGTATTTAACCGAATTCCGCATCCGGGAGGCCTGCAACCTGATAATCCGGCACAAAAGCACAATAAAGGAGATCGCTTATGCCGTAGGCTTTAACGATCCCCTTTACTTCTCTACCGTATTCAAAAAAACACTGGGAAAAACTCCTAAGGAATATATGAAAAACTCCGGCAGTCCATCTTGAACCGCTTTTTTACAGTTTCTCCCATGGGAATGATTATTTGCTGCTCTTTACAATGGCTTCCCAGAGGCCATTGATATAGGTAGCGCCCAATGCCCTGTCATACAGGCCGTATCCGGCACGCCCAGTCTCTCCCCAGATCATACGCCCGTGGTCTGGTCTCACATATCCGGTAAATCCATTGTCATGAAGCGCCTTTAAGATCCCATACATATCCAGGGAGCCACAGCTGGACAAATGCGCCCTCTCCTCAAAACCGTTGTCCAGAACCGCCACGTTGCGGATGTGCGCAAAATGAATTCTGCCCATAGCCGCATATTTGCCTGCCATGCGAACCACATCGTTCTTGGCAGAGCAGCCCAGAGAACCAGTGCACAGGGTGATACCGTTGTGAGGATCGTCTACCAGTTTTAAGAACTTGTCCAGGTTCTCTTCACAGGTTATGATTCTTGGAAGTCCAAAGATGCTCCAGCATGGGTCGTCCTCATGAATCGCCATGTTTACATCGCACTCTGCAGCAACCGGAATTACTTTCTCCAGGAAATATTTCAGGTTGTTCCACAGATCGTCTTCGCTCATAGCATTGTACTCTGCCACGACCGCTTTTAATCCATCTCTGGTATAGCTGGAATCCCAGCCTGGAAGGGTTAAATCGCTGTCACTTTCCAGCGGATTTACTTTATCTACCTGCTCCTGATAATATACAAGTGATGTGGATCCGTCCTCCAGTACATGGTCAAGCTGGGTTCTGGTCCAGTCGAATACAGGCATGAAGTTGTAGCATACGCACTTGATTCCTGCTTCTGCTACCCGCCGAATGTTCTCGCAGTAGTTCTCGATATAGCGGTCTCTGGTTGGTTTACCAAGCTTGATGTCCTCATGAACCGGGATACTCTCGATTACCTCAAAGGCAAGGCCGGCATCTTCTGTTAATTTTTTAAGTCTGGCTATGCTCTCCCGGCTCCACACTTCTCCAACGGGAACATCATAAACTGCTGTTACAATGGCCTGCATGCCTGGTATCTGACGTATCTGCTCTAACGTCACCTTGTCGTCTTCCCCATACCATCTGAATGATAATTTCATTGTAAATCCTCCTTACATTTTTGTTTTTGCTTTGTTTTTGGGCGATGGGCGTTTCTTCACTGTGGTGTGGCCACAGAGGGCGTTTTGAGCGCGATCGATGCTGCATGGCACGTTCGATGGCTTTTCATGCTAGATCCATGACTGGCTCTTTTGCTACTGTGAATGCCACTGTCGGCGCTTGAGAGTGTTTCGTGCTCGATCGGGCGGGATTCCTTTCGCTTCTCTCGACGCCGCAGTGCACGCTCGAATCCGCTTCGCTCCTTCTCGCTCACGGGCTTCGCCCTATGAAAAAAGGCGAAGACAAATTTTCTTACATGCAAGCATGACGAAAATTTGTCTTCGTCTTTTTTCGCACTGCTCATTGCTTACGTGAACATTATACCAGATTTTTATTGTTTGTATAGGAATTACAAAAATTTTATTGAAATACACAAAGATTGTACACTGACAATCTCTTTCTGCTTGCGTTTTCTGTTGTAAACGAATATGATGATTGATGATAACTGCCTATTGGTAACCGATCTTTTCAAGGGGGACAAATACTATGTCGAAAAAAATATGGCCAGATGTTTTATCATTTCCGTTTAATGAAACGATTTATCGTAGCTGCGTTCTCTGCCCCCGCTGCTGTCATGTGGATCGTACTCGATCTGTGGGGTTTTGCAGGTCATCGAATCAGATGAAGGTGGCACGGGCGGCTCTTCATCATTGGGAGGAGCCCTGCATCAGCGGCACAAGAGGGAGCGGAACTGTTTTTTTCAGCGGGTGTACTTTGGGCTGTTGCTTCTGCCAAAATTTCCCAATCAGCCATGAAGGGTTTGGAAAAGAAGTCTCTGGCAGGGAACTGGCGGAGATCTTTCTCCGGCTTCAGGAACAGGGAGCGCATAATCTCAATCTGGTGACAGCCACCCAATATCTGCCATCAGTTGTGGAAGCACTGGATCTGGTAAAAGACCATCTGTCCATCCCTGTGGTATATAATTGTGGTGGATATGAACGCATTGAGGTAATATATTTTTTAAAGGATTATATAGATATCTGGCTTCCTGATCTAAAATACCAGGCTTCCCACATTTCTTCCCGATATTCCCAGGCATCAGACTATTTTCAATATGCCTCCAAAGCGATTCTGCAGATGATCCGCCAGACTGGTGCCCCGGTACTGGATGATCAGGGAATCATGAAATCCGGCGTTATCATCCGCCATATGGTTCTTCCTGGCCACAAAGAAGACTCTATCCGTCTTCTCCAATGGATAAAAGAGGCGCTTCCTCCTGAAGAATATTACATCAGCCTGTTAAGCCAGTACACGCCTTTTTACCAGGCAAAAAAAGGCGGCGATTTCCCAGAAATCAGCCGCAGGGTTACAACTTATGAATATGAAAAGGTATTGAACACTGCCATCCAATTGGGGTTAACCAACGGATTCATGCAGGAAAAAAGCAGTGCCAAAGAGGAATATACACCTCCCTTTGATCTGGAAGGTGTACTTTCCTAGTGTCTTGTCTGGCTTACATTTTAAATCAAAATATACCCAACGGTTGTCTTGCCCACATTTTTAATGGTCTCTAACTCCTGTGAAACACCGGTGTAGGTAGACACCCCTTTCTTCTCTACCAAAACGACTCCTTCATGCTTTGAGATCTGCTCCAACGTATACGCTGTTACACGCATATCCTCTCCACAGGAAATCTCCACGCCTGGCAGCAACTCCTTCAGCTTCGCAGCCACTGTATCCAGAGCAGCCTTGTCCACCGTTCCGGTTACCAGCAAGCTTTTTGCGTCCTTGGCATAGTTTCGGATATTTGCTGCAATCACTTCATATCTGACCGCTTCCGGGGTGGTAACGTCCACTCCCTCCAACTTATCCAGCCACCCGTCAACAAATCCCAATGCTTTCTTCTTGCTTCCTGACACCAATACGCCCAATGTCTTCACACCAAAACGATTCTTCAGTTCCTTTGCAGATGCCACCTTGTCGCTCATCAGGAATGCTACGCATACTATAAATACGACCATGAAGGCCCCCAGAACCCCGCCAAGAATCACATACTTAACTCCTGACTTCACAGCAGACATCTTGGACACTGCCGGCTTCTTCGGTTCTGTCATCTCCTTCAATTCATCCTGTTTCGTCTGTAGGCTTGTCTCCAATGTACTGACATAATCTTTCTTTGATTTCTGTGTGTCTGAAATTGCCAGATCAACCGTTACGGAAGAAGTCTCATTCATAACGGAAAGCGTATGCGTTGCAATTGTTGAAGACAGCTTCCCGCGCATCCCTTTCAATGTGCTCATGATGCTATCCATAATCGCTTCCGCCTTCTCCGGGTCAGAGTGCTTTACCTTAACAGCAAACATGTCGTTGTTATAATCAATATCAACTGTTACCAACTCTTCCAGATATTTTACATCTATATTCTCAGCTTCTGAGATTTTATTCAATCCCTGCTTTATCACTGCAGCGGCGTAGGATTTGATCAGACTATCCGTATAGTTGATATTCTGGTATACCATATTGGGCATGATCTCATAGTCTGTCTTGACAAAGAAATCCGCCGAAGAAACGGATACATCATATGGGCTGATATTCATCAAAACCGAGTGTTCCATGTACTTGTCCTGATTCTCAAGATCCAGCATCAGATTCTCAATCTCCCGCTCTGTCGCTGCCTTATTCATTTCATACATAGAAACCTCTTTTTGATAGCTTTCTTCTGCATCCTTAAGAAATTCCGGATCCGACTGTTGGGACAATGTCCGGCCAATCTTATATCCGCCTGCCAAAATTGCAAGAACAATCGCCACCAGCAAAATCGGACGCCACTTCCGCAGGACTACAAACATTAAATCCTTTAAATCTATCTCCTGCTCATAAGTATCGTTATATTCCATTGCTTATCTCTCCTCATTTTGTAATATTCCTGTTTATCATACCACATGGATGGTGAGAAGACAAGATGATAAATTCTTAATATCATGCCCTTTCAGAGCCAAATTTCAGTGCTCCAGACAGCCTGCCCTCTGTATTCCTTCACCAACCGCTCAATCACGCACTCATACCCCTTCTTCTCGTCATAGTCAATTCCCACCAAAAGAATATCTCCCGTATAGCCCTGAATCCAATCTGCATACTGCCTGTCCTTAATCTGGGCGATGGCACCTTCTGCAGATCTATTCCATTTTAATTCCACCACCAGCGCCGGCCTGTCCACATTCCGTTTGGGCAAATACACCACATCCGCAAAGCCTTTCCCCGATGGCAACTCCATAACCGGGTTCATATAATACGCTTTTGCGCTATAGTAAGCCATAAGCACAGTACAGGTAAGGGAATTTTCGTCATTGTACTTTAGCATGGAGGCTGTCTCGTTATGAATTGCTGCTACACCTTCCGCCACAGCCCTTCCATCCAGATTCCATGTACATTTTAAAACATGTTCCGAATCACTCAGGGCCTGCGCCACGCCTTCCCAGTCCGCACTGTCTATTGCATTTAGAAATTCCTGTGCAATCTCCTGATTCGGAATAAACACCTCATCTGTCTCTTCATCAAATGTCAGATATCCAAGATGAACCAGCAGAGTAAGCACATCATCTTTTGACGTAAAAGTAGTCATGTCATTCTGAAATCTTCGGGTATTGACCTTGCACCGTCCATTTCCCAGCATAACCATGATTGCCTCTTTCAATCCGTCAAAATTCAAATCAATATACACTTTTAAAGCTTCATACGTCTCCGTTCCAGTCCAGTAACTTTTAACCCTGCCCCTTCTTACTGCATCCACAACAGACTTTGGATTGTAAATATGCATCCCATTTAGCACATATCCGTCATACCACTTTTGGAGTTCCTCAAAATCAACCTGCCCCTCTTCACAAACCTTTAATACCTCACGTTCCGTAAATCCAAAGTATCCTGCCAGATCAGCCGGATAAACCATAGAATACTCTTCAAATATATTAAGTGCAGAGTGCTCCCCATATTTTTTAATCGGAAGGATCCCTGTCATATATGCTAATTCCACATACTCCGCCCCTTTGAAAAGCCCTCGCAAAAAATCAACATACGCCTTTTGTGTCCTCT
>JAETTS010000026.1 GCA_021769025.1 Enterocloster bolteae | reverse complement strand
GCTTCCATAATAATCTTCGTTGAAAATGATTTCCGTGCCGTCAGGATTCTCAAACTTCTGCTCCGGCTGAAAGGCCTCCCCCAACGATTCTGTGGAAACCACACCGGTCTCAAATTCTGGAAGGAACTCATATAGGTTGGTCTCCAAACTATATGTCCCATCCTTTTCCACCAGCTTTACATAGACCTTATGCTCTGTGTCAACCCTGTAGTTTTCTTCCTTGGCACAGGGCTTTGCACCGTTGAAGAATACATTGCCTCCGGTGTAGACCGGCATCTTATCGTAGTATTTGCTCCGGTCTTCCACAGAGCCCTTGTCCCCTTCATGGAAGAACCGCTCTAAGAATTCTTTCTGGGTAGGATATTCATCAAAGGGCCAGGTTCCTGCCACCGGATTATATTTCATGGAAATCTCATCCTGGGCATCACCCTGGAATTCTTCCGGCACCTTCCCCTGAACAAAGATATTGTTGTAGAAACGCATATCCCCGTGCAGGAATGTCATGAACCCGGCCACCTCTGTCCTGTGGGGAACATGATAAGGCGTGTAGCGCTCGTGGCCGCTTCCTCCATTGTTGGTTCCCTCGCCTACGCTTGTGAAGGAGCCGCAAATTAAGTTATGGACATAGGCAACTCCCTGGGTTGCCAGTTTCCCGCTGTAGGTAGACAGAAGCACGTTGTTGTCCACCAGGGTAGGCCCATGGCTCACCTCAATAAAGATATCCTCCCCCAGTGCCAGTGGCATGCTAAGATCTGTGCTGGCCGGAGGGACATTGTCATGGAACAGGTTCTGTGTCACCCGTGTGCCCTGTGCCTGCCAATCCAGCCACAACCCCCTGGTACAGTGGTGAATATGGTTGCGGCGAAAGATCACGTCAATGGCCGCATGCATCTTGATTCCGCCGATCTCGGCGCCTGCCAACTGCTGTTTGTTGTTGATATGATGAATATGGTTATCTTCTATAATAGAGAATACGCCTCCCAGATGTCCCACAATACCGGTCTGTTCGCAGTGATGAATATTACACCGGCGAATGATATGGGATCCGATCTTCTCCTTGGTCCACCCTTCTGTCTGGGCCTGGCAGATGGCGTCCCGCTCCGTCTGGGTACCATGTTTCACCCGCTTCAGAGCCCACTTATTCTCATTTTCCGGCTGAAGATACTTGCCCAGGGAAATGCCGCAGCATTTGGAATCTGACACCTCACAGTCTTCTATGATCCACCCCTTGGACCAGTGAGGGCCGATCATCCCCTCCTGATAAGCTGTGGGCGGAGCCCAGGTGGTAGCTGCCTGCTTTACCACAAATCCAGACAGGGTAATATAGTTAACCCCTGTCTTATCCGGATAAAAGCAGTTGCGGCGCACATTGATCTCCACATTCTCTTTGTTGGGGTCTGCCCCATGAAAATTGGCATAGAGAACAGTCACGCCATCATCCTGCCTGGTATACCATTTATACAGGGAGTTCTCCGGCTCCCAGGAAGCCGGGTTCTTCTCCGGTTTTAGCACCTCTTCCAGGCTGAAACATTCATACATGGAACGGCCGTTGAGATACACCTCTCCGGTATGGACCGGATGATTGGCATAATACCAGTCTCCAAAGATCTCGGTGGTGTACGGATTGTAAGAACCAAAAACCCCGACTGGAATCCGGGCCATCCATACATCCTTCTCATATTGAGTCCAGCACTTTACTTCCTCTGCCCCGGTGATCACCGCTCCCAAAGGCTTAACGGAGCGATAGATAATGGGCTGCTTCTCGGTTCCTCCTCTGCGCGGATTCACATATTCACGGTACACGCCGGGAGACACCAGAATCTCATCCCCGGCCGCTGCAAGTTCTGCAGCGGCGCTAATAGTTTTAAATGGGCGCTCCTTGCTTCCATCCCCAGGCCGTTTCACATCGGCTGCCACATAATAGATCACGTTTTCTTCCTCCTTGCTGTGAAATGTGCTCTTATAGTCTCTCTGTGCCTGATTTTGCTTCCCTTCCAATCGTCTTTACTCATAAATGGTTCTTCCCTTTTTATCCGGAATTCCTGATTTCCGATAAAAATAGGAATTGATCTGATCCCTCCAGTTTATGGCATTCTTAAGCTGCCTCTCCAGCCGCTCCTTCCCATTCTCATAGCTTTCTTCATCCAGCTGTCCCTTCAGGCCTTCCCATATACGCTGATACGCTTCCACCTTCTCCACGCCCTCAAAATGGGTGTCATAGATATGTTGAATCACTGTTTTTCCGGAATGGAGCACATGAGTATAAGGCACATGGTGGAAAAACAGCAGATATTCGTCCGGACAGGAGGAAAGATCCTCATACTCCCTGGCCCTTTCATCCGAATACTGGAAGGTATAAGCCGTTCCAGTAACCTTCGTGCGGTCACGTCCCAGGCCATTCCGATCTGCGTAGTGATACGTTCCCCAGCTGTCATACTCATACCCGTCGATATCCGGCCCATAATGCAGCTTCGGCTTGCACATAAATCCCACAGACAGAGGGCATGTATAATTCTCATAAGTCTCTCTGGAAGTCATAAGAACTCCCAACAGCTTCTCCTCCCCATCTGGATTCAAGTCAAAGCTTAACCGTATCCACTCTCTGGCGATCTCCTCCGCCTGGGCATCATTGCTCCAGACCATACGCCCATATCCGTACAGATTGGCCTGGGACAGCTTATTTCCCGTCCAGTTGGCATCCATGCCCACACTGCCCACTGCCGCAATCCCGGACATGGCCCTGTCGTGAGATTGATTCTTAATCACATGTTTGATCACCGAGTCTCCTTCATATTTGGTGTCAAAATCCATGGTCTCCTTCCACATAGGAACCAGGTAGCAGATATCGATCTGATGTCCTGTATATTCCTGAGTAATCTGGAACTCCAGCATCTGATTGGTGGCTTTCAAAGCCCCGAACAGAGGAGAATGAGGCTCCCGGATCTGGAAATCAATGGGCCCGTTCTTGATCTGCAGAATCACATTGTCCGCAAATTTCCCATCCAGTTCCATAAAAATGTCGTAGGCCGCCTTGGCTCTGTCCAGGCTCCGGTCTCTCCAATCCTGCCTGCAGTTATATACAAAACACCGCCAGATGATAATCCCGCCGTAAGGAGCAACTGCCTCCGCCAGCATATTGGCCCCCTCATCATGATTCCTTCCATAAGTAAACGGTCCTGGTCTTCCCTCGGAATCCGCCTTCACCACAAATCCCGCAAAATCTGGAATCACCTGGTAGATCCCTGCCACGGTATCCTTCCACCACTGGCGCACCGTTTCCTCCAGCGGATCCGCTGTCTGAAGGCCTCCGATACTCATAGGCGACGCATAGTTAACACTTAAAAAGGTCTTAATCCCATACTCACCAAACACATCGGAAATCTTCTTAATCTCCGTCAAATACTCCGGCTCAATAAAATGGGTTTCCAGCTGATGCACATTGACATTATTTATGGAAATCCCATTGATCCCAACTGAGCAAAGAAGCCTGGCATACTGCCGAACCAGATCCATATCCCCCCGAAAACGATTCTTATCATAAAAGATGGAATCCCCTGCATACCCTCTCTCAATGGAACCGTCAAAATTATCCCAGTGATTGATCATACGAATGCTCTGATCCGGAATAGAAACATAGGGGAACGCTCCCATTCCAGTGATGAGGAACTGGTGAAGCCCAAACATGCCATACAAGAGCCCTTGCTCCCCACATGCCTCCACCCCATATCCATCCCCCGTTTTCACAATCCGATAGCCTTCTTTTGAAAGGCCTTCCTCCTGGACTCTGCGAAACAAGACATTGGCATCCTTTTCCTCCACTTCTCTCATTCCTTCAAACAGAAGAGGCATCTCCCTTTTAATCGTCTCCCCGATCTGCCCCAACTCTCCACTTCCAACCACACAGAAGCTTCCCAATCCCTTACCTGCCGCTTTCTTCAACCAACACAAATCCCTGTCTTTTTTCATATTTGCCTGTCCTTTCTGTAGTATTGCCTCCTTAACCCTAAAACTGCACCGGAAAACACATCCCCCGGTGCAGCCCTTTCTTTCTATGTATTCCCTGCAATCAGCATATCACATTCTGCATACTCCCTGCAAGCCAACATTTTATATTTTCCCCAACAATCACAGCCCTTTTCTCAAAAGCCTGCTCCGAAGCAAACGCCACATGGGGAGTAGCAATCAGATTCTTCGCCCCAAAAAGCACATGATCCTTCGCCACCGGCGGCTCTGCCTCGAACACATCTACCGCCGCACCGGCAATCCAACCTTCATTCAAAGCTTTTGCCAGCGCCTCACTGTCCACAATCGGCCCTCTCGCCGTATTGATAAACAATGCATTTTTCTTCATCATTCTAAACTGCTCTTCTCCCATAAGCCCAGTGGTATCCTTGGTCTGAGGCACGTGAACCGACACGATATCACAGGTCTTAAGAAGCTCTTCCATGGAAACAAATGTCACCCCCGGAATCTCCTTCACTGACCGGTTGTACGCATACGTCTCACATCCAAATGCCTGAGCGATCCTTAGCACTCTCTCACCGATCGCCCCTGCCCCGATGACACCCAACTTCTTGCCTTCCAGCTCGAAACCGACCAGTCCCTGCTTGGTTCCCCCGTTTCTTGCCGCATCATTGCAGGCCAGCACATTCCTTGCCAGATCGATGATAAAACCAAACACCAGATCCGCTACGGCTACTGTGGAGTATCCTGCACAATTGCACACACGAATCCCCTTTTCCTTGCAATACGGAATGTCAACCAGATCCACACCGGTAAATGCCACGCAGATCATCTTAAGCTCCTGGCATTTCTCCATAATGTCCCTGCCATATTTTATATTAGAAAGAACCACACAATCTACTCCCTGGCTTCTCTCCGTAAGAACCTGGGGATCCTCATTCCTGTCTGGATAATAGGTGACCTCATGCCCGGTTCCAATCGCTTGTTCCACAATCCCTTTCAAACGGTCTCCGGAGATACCAAGTGGCTCTAAAAATGTAATCTTCATTGTTGTCTTCCTCCAAATTATTCCAATTTTCCTTCATTTTAGCCTTTCACAGCGCCTGCTGTCAATCCTTCTATGAAATACCGATTGAAGCACAAGTATACAATAATCATGGGAACCATGGCAATGGCTGAACCTGCCAGCATCAGATTCCAGGATGAGGCTGCCTCGCCAGATCCCTTTAAGTTCATGATGCCAACAATCAATGGCATTCTGTCAGGATTGGATAGGGTAAACACCATGGGCATCAGATAATCATTCCAGGAATGCCTGAATTCCAGGATTGCAATGGTAGCAATCAGAGGTTTTAAAAGGGGAAGGATGATCTTCACATAAATGGAAAAGAACGAACATCCGTCTACCTTGGCTGATTCGTCAATCTCTTTGGATATGGAACGAATATAAGAGCGCGTTATAAAAAGATTGGTAACATTCAACCCAAACACCCGGATAATAATCACACCCCACAAGGATTTGTTGATTCCCAAAACTTTCGCAATGGCAAACTGCGGATACAACGTCAGGCTTCCCAGATTTACAAACATAGAAGAAACAACCAATGCAAAAAGAATATTCTTTCCAGGAAAGTTTCCACGTTCAAAGCAATATCCGGCAATGGTGCTGGTAAAAATTGTTCCAAACACTATGGTGCCTGCCATAAAGACTGAATTCCCGGTATATTTTGCAAAGTTTCCCAACTCCCAAGCCTGCTTGTAATTGTCAAACACGAACTTCTCAGGCAAAAGCTTTCCACTGGATGCCAGAAGTTCCATATTACCCTTAAAGGAACCGAAGATGGTATAAATCACCGGAAACATGGCAACAACAAAAATCACGACCAGCACCAGATATATGACCCCGACAGTAATTATTTTCTTTGAACTTTTCATATCACATTACCCCGTCTGTTCTATTGATGCCACCATCATTCTGTGCTGTGGCCCAGTTTCTTAGTTGCCTGCATGTAAATCACCGAAATAATCGCCAAGATAATACCGGTTACAACAGCCATAGCCGACGCATAACCGACCTCAATGTTCCTTCCATCGTATCCAAAGAAATACTTGAATACATAGGTCATAACCACTTCTGTCCCGCCTGCAGGCTGTCCGTTGGTTGTAGCCAGTACCAAATCTGATACCTTCAAGCTGCCTACGATTGCCATAAGAAGCACTGCCTGGAAGGTAGGCCCGATCATGGGGAGTGTGATATAGAAAAACTTCTTCATCGGCGTAATACCATCCATCTGTGCACACTCATAAAGTTCCAGGGGAACACTTTGAAGCGCCATCAGGAAAAATATCATATTGATCCCATAGTTATTCCAGACAGATGCCAATCCAAGTACAAACATGGCAGACCATTTATTCCCAAACCAGTTGATGGGCCGTGAAATGATATGTACATTCATCAACATTCCATTTATGATTCCGTTAAATGCTGCAAACATTAAGGAAAAGATCAAACCAGCAATAGCTGTACTGATGATCGCCGGGAGGAATAAGGTCACCCGGAAAAAACCGGTGGCTTTCAGCCCCTTATTCAAAAGCACCGCCAAGACAAGGGCCAGCGGAATCTCCACCAGAAGCTTTCCCATAGACAAAATTACCGCATTTAATACCGTTTTCCAATAGATCTCGTCTCTGGTAAACAAGCGAATAAAATTTTCCAATCCGATCCACGTTTCCTTGAATCCGTTTGACTGATACATTGCATACCGCAAAATATAGGCAATCGGAACATAGGTAAACAGAATAAAACCAATCATCATAGGTGCCAGCATAAAAAGCGCCTGGTAAGAATCTGTTGTTGATTTTCGTCTCTTCTTTTGTTTCATTTCTTCTTGCTCCCTTCCTTATCTGGGGATACCTGGAAGTTTCATGTTTTGAGATACCAGAATCCTCTGAAGCCTGGCAATCTCGATCTGACTGGTGTCCACTTTTCCCTCTGATGCCAAAGCCGCCGCAACGCCGGCTGCCTGTCCGGTCATAGTGCACAAAGAGATGGCTCTGGTGCCGCTTTCCGCCACATGATCCGCACTGATGCATCGGCCGGAGACCAGAAGGTTTTTCACGTTCACCGGAACAAGGCTACGGTATGGAACCTCAAACGTGCGGTCATCCACTACCGGCTCAAATATATGCCCGTGATACCCCTTTCCTTCTACCTTGCCATCTCCATCCATATAGGCATCTGGTGCCAGCATATCATAGAAGCGGGGGAACACAGAGATCACGTCGTCAAAATGACGTTTGCTTTCCATGTCCTCGATTGTCAGTTTGTAAAGCCCTTCAATCCGGCGGCTGTCGCGGAATCCGATTTCTGGCGCAATGGAAGCGATCTCAATATCTTTCAAGGCCTCAAAATGGGTCTTCAGATAACGCCAGATATCCAAATCATACTTTCTGCACGCGATCTCACCTTTTGTCAGGTCTTCAATGCTGGTAGGATCAAGAAAATACTCACAAGAATAATTCACATAGGAAATCATACCACCAGGTGTCAGTCTTCCGAACGGCAGATCTTGTCTCTTGCATGGAAGCCCAGTTTCTCCTGCGCGATACGCGGCCTTAAAAGCCTTTCCAATTTCTGAGAGCATATCCCCGTTTTCCAGAAGCATCTGGGTGTTGGCCCCTGTCAGGCGGAGATTCACGGTTCCTGGCTGGCACAGCCCATCCGTATCACGCCCCTGTTCATAGGGCACACCTGCTGCGAACGCCACATCTCCATCACCGGTAGCATCTACAACTACATCTGCCTTCACAGCAACCGGTCCCTTCTTCGTCTGAATGATAACAGCTGCAATTCGGTCTCCGTCCATGAGCACTTCATTGACAAAGGAATGAAGTAAAATCTCCGCCCCTGCATTCTGTACATACTCATCCAAAAATATTTTCAGATATTCACTGGAAAATGCATTGGGATTTCTGGTTCTGACATTGTCATTCCCATATGTTTCCTTACACCCCTTCTCAATCTCTGCATAGATGCCTTCAGAGGTAAAGTTGCTGTTCCGGATAAAGTAATTGCAGTTTTCCACATAGCATGCAGTAATATTCCCACCCAAAAAGCCTCTTTTCTCTAACAGAAGCGTCTTTCTTCCCTGGCGCGCGGCGGCAACCGCCGCGCCCAGTCCTGCTGGCCCTCCGCCGACAACCAGCACTTCTACTTCTTTATACAATTCAAATTCCTTTTGTGGCCTGATTAACCTCATTGTCTGTTCTCCTTTGCATCAAGAATCATCACTTTCCCTTTTCCGGACTAAGGCCTTCTGGAAGGTCGTATTCTGCAACCAGTTCCGGATCAACTTTAGCAAGGGCATCGTTGTATCTCTTGTCCAAGTCTGCCATCACGGCATCCACATCATCCAATTCCTTTGTCATCCACATGTTCATGATTGCCTCGCGGAATACGGTTCCTTCTATATTAAGTAGCTTTTCCGGGGACTTGGGAATATAGATTTCATCAAACTCTGCAAAATCTGACCAGCCCTTTAAATCTGGTTCCTTAGGAGCAGCGGCAACTGCTTCCGGCCTCATTGGAATATAGATACCTTCTGAATACATCTCACCAGTACACTCATCCGAATAGAACAGTTCCAGAACTTTCTCAACCTTTGCCGCCTTTTCTGGTGTCTCGATTGCCTTTGGTCCAGCTACCAACAGGTTGACCGGGGTTCCGATTCGCTTATATTTTCTTGGCCCATCCTCAAATTTCGGAACCGGCAATACCTGCCAGTCACAGGTGGCCGGGAACTGCTCCGTATATACAGAACAATCAAAACTGGCGGTTCCCATCATACCAATATTTCCAGCAGCAAACTGTGCACGTACCTGATCTCCATCCAGCGCTTCATAACCCGGGATCACGGAACCGTCTGCTACAATGTTATCGATCGCTTCAATCATCGGATTGAAATCGGAGAAGCAAAAAGTCCGGTTTACTCTGTCGTATCCGTTATGCCCGGTATTCTCAGCAGCACCAGACATATAGAACGATGTTATGGTCCACAAGGTACTGGAAGGCCAAAACCATATGCAGTCCCATTGCATGCTTCCGTGATCTTCCTTGCACATTCGCGGACATCTTCCCAGGTCTCAGGATAATCTGCTTCTGTCAAACCGGCTTTTGCAAACAAGTCTTTGTTGATAACCAGGCCGAAGGTTGTCAGTGAATAAGGAAGGGTATAAATCTTATCATTAAATATCTGGCTTTCCGTGGAACAATACTCCCTGAAGTTCTCAATCAGTTGCTCGCTTCCGGGAAGATCTTCAATGGGGACAATATACCCTGCATCCACAAAATCCACAATCCATTTGGAATCAGCGGAGAAAAGTTCCGGAGCCTCGCCTGCCTGTGCCGCTATCTTAATGGTATCGGAATATTTGGTTCCATAGATCTGATAGTCAATAAAGATTCCCAGTTCCTTCCCTTCGCCTTCATTAAATGCATCAATCTGTTTCTTACGAATCTCCGATTCATGAGCTGCGTTGCTCCAAACGGTAATAGTCTCCATCTCTACAGGGGTTGTCTCTGCTCCTCCAGCCTGAGATCCTGCCTCTGTGTTGCCTGCTGCAGCAGTATTAGAAGCTGCAGAGCCTGCCGGAGTTGTATCGGAACCGCTGCTGCATCCGGCTATTGCGGATACTGCCATTGCACCTGTTGCTAGAAGAGCCAGCATTTTCTTTAATTTCATAGTGTTTCTCCCTTTCTTTTGTATTTTTTGATCGTTTCATTCCTTGCTTATTACTTTAAAGCATCCTCATAATTTTTCTCATTCCGCCTGCAAGTGGTATGAGCCTTTTGTTACATTTCGTATTTAGTTCCCATAAACCCCATCAAAATACGTTTTTCTCTCTGCAATAACCTCGTCGATGCCTATCTTCCTCGCCTCTTCCAGCCACTCATCATAGATAGCATCCATCGCATCCGGCGTGCAAGTGATGCACTGTACCAGGTACTTGGAACGGAGAAGGAGGAAATCATCGGTAAGTTCTGCCTGCTTCTCAGGTGTGCTGGTCATGGTAGGGGTTAAAATGGTCTTTCCTGTCAGGGAATTCTCATAATTTGCAACCACATCATCATAGTAGACTGGATTCTCAGCAGCCGTACATTTGTTAAACTCATCAACAGTTGCAAAGTAACCCTGATTTCCGATCAGGAACATATCCGTACGGATCCAGTCTTTGTCCTTGGCATTGTAGGAAGCATCGATTACGATAGGAGTGCCTTCCTCATCCAACTCATAGTGTTCGCCCTCAAAACCGTGGTACAGAACATAACCGCCGTCTGTGGTTGCCATCCAGTCAAGATAGGTCATAGCGGCTTCCACCTTTTCTGCTGATGCCGTCTTGGGGCACATGATGATCAGGCCGCCAGAGGCATATGTAGAAGTATACTGCTTGCCATCACTTACATTGGCCAGGTTGGGGATGGACACAAATTTTGCACTGGGGGTGTTCTCCCTCAAGGTGGTCTCCGGTGAATTCCTCAGGGGATCCACGTTGTAGTTTACATTGGACTCATAAAACGCATACTGGCTGTTGACAACCTTCTGGATGAAAGTCTCATTGGTATTGGTATAGAACTCCTGATCCATCACGCCATTGTTATAGCACTTGTTCAAAAAGCGGACATACTCTCTAAATCCTGGATCATAGTAGAAATCATAACCAAATGCAATGGCCAGTTCCTTATCATCGCCGTTTAGCTGGGAAAATGCCATAGACATGTTGTTTCTGTATCCGGTTCCGGTGGTGTTGGACTCCAGAAGCCAAAAATATGCACCGATAACATTGCTTAATCCATCGGGATTGTTCTTCACACATGCTTCAAGATAATCATACAGTTCATCCGGTGTGGAAGGTGTCTCCATTCCCAGCTTCTCCAACCAGTCCTGGCGGATAAACAGATTGGACTTGGCTGTTGTGGCGCGCCTTGCAACGATTCCATACAGCGCTCCCCGGCCGCGGCCAATATCGATTACATCCTCTCCCAGATAAGCTTTTAAATTCTTAACCTGATTCTCTCCATCCACAAACTCGCTTAAATCCCAGATACCACCATCATTGTAATAATCTTCTGCATAAGAATATGTATAGGTACATGTCAGATCCGGTGCCGTACCGGAAGCCATCATGGTCTGCATCTTGGTGATCTCGTCTGAACGGGGAACCGCAACAAATTCCACGTTGATGCCTACCTTTTTCATCTGCTCCTGAGCGTATTTGGTCCACTTATTGTCAAGGATTGTGCTGCCTTCCGGCGCATTGCTTCGATCAAATAATTCAACGGTAATGGTTACATTATCAAATTGCTTGTCACCATAAGTGGTCTGATAACCGCTGTCTGAAGCCTCGCTCCCTGACTGGCTGCCTGTCTCACCGCTGTCAGCCGCTGTATCAGCAGTGTTGGCATTTCCAGAATTTTCTGCATTACCCGTATTGCCTGAACCTGTCGTCTCCTGGCTTCCCGATCCTCCGCCGCAGGCTGTCAACAAAGACATGGTCATGGCCGCCGTCAATACACTTGCTAAAATTTTTTTCATGTTGCTACCCCTTTCACTTTTTACTGGTTGTATGCGATTCTACAGTATGTTTTCATTCAATAATTTTGAAATCCGAAAAGGTTCCTTCATCATCTTGTATTCTGATTCTTCATTTTCCTGCTTACTATTTTAATAATTAAAATACACTTATTAATATGGTTCTATTATTCGTTTTTCACCTCCATTTTTTGTTTTTTATATTTTAATTTTTAAAATTTAGTTTTTATTTTTAATGATTTCATTATATAGTATTACCTAACAAATGTCAACCTCATTTTTTTACACTTTCTTTCCTCTTTTCCCCATATTTTCTGTTTGTCTTTATTCATCATGATACTTTGAATCGAGATAAAAGGAGTCGGTTCGAATCCAGGTGCGACGACTCTGTGTTTTGGTAACGGCTATTTTGGTATACAAAAAAATCGGAATCCTAATAGAATTCCGACTTCACACTCTGTTATTGATCATTAAATGCCTGATACCCCATCTCCCTGGAAACCATTCCCACAATACGCTTTAATTCTCCCAGGCGGGGGGCAATCAACTCATCTGTCAGCCTGGTCTTCGGTCCGGTCACACTGATGCCTGCGATCACTTTCCCGGAAGAATCATAGACCGGAACCGCCACACATCTGGCTCCTATCTCACACTCTTCGTTATCATAGGCCATCCCGTCTTTCTTGGCTTCCTTCAACAATTCCATCAGTTCCCACTTGGTAGTAGGCGTGTATTCTGTAAATTTGGGCATGCCCTCTTTCAGTATCAACCTGTCTATATCCTCCTCCGTATAATTAAAGAGAAGGAGCTTGCCGATCCCTGTACAGTGCATGGGCGCGATATTGCCGATGCGCTGCATGGAACGGATGGTAGAATTGGGGCTTTCCACAACCTCCATATACACTACTTTCATATCCTTTTCCACAGCCAGGCATACAGTCTCCCCAAACATGGCGGATATCTCTTTCATATACGGACGTGCAATCCTGCGTATATCCACATTCTCCAGTACCTGATTGGACAATGCACAGATCTTATAGGTTAAGTAATACCGGGAAGTCTCCCTGTCCTGAGCCGCATATCCATTGTCCACCAGGGAGGTCAGAAACCGCAGCACTGTGCTGCTGTTTATTCCTAAACACTTAGAAATATCCATAAGCCGGATCGGTTCCCGCTGTCTGGCCAAAAACTCCAAAATCTTTAACATTTTCTCTGATGACTGATTGCTCCGAACACCAACGGATACTTCTTTTTCCATATATACCACCTCTGATGCTTTTTTTATTTTTAATATCTTTAGTTGTCTTAATATTTAAAATTAAGTTTTATATATTAAGATTATTATAGGATATAAGCAGCAGAAAGTCAATGACTAGCATTAGTAAAGTTCAAAATGGGCAACAACTTTACCCCACTTCTCACCTTTCTCACTTTTTTTCACAAAAAAGAACCATGTATCGCTACATGATCCTTTATCCACCGGAACACTAAATATGTCCTTAAATTAAGAAAGTCCCAGCTTACGGCTCCCCGGCTCTCTATTTACAATTCACACCAATTCTCCAATATACTCCCCAAAATGCCCTATCATTTCATCAACCAGCTTTACCGCATTATCATAACCATGAACCAATGGGTGATTCAAAAGGGCCAAAACCGCTTTTTGCCTGGAATGCTCCACGGAAGCCTCCACCGTCAATGTCTCATACATTTTCACCTGACAAATCAAGCCTCTGACAGCATCCGGCAATTTCCCCCAGGCCAATGGCCTGACACCATTTTGATCAATGATGCAGTTTGTCTCCACCACGCTCTCTTCTGGCAGATCAGACAATGCTCCCTGATTCCGATAATTCACTGGCATATTAATGGAATCCTGTCCAAGCAATGCCTTCATAATCTTAGCGGCAACCGTTGAATAATACGCTCCGCCCCGCTTTTCAAGTTCCGATGGCTTCTCACAAAGTTTGGGATCTGCGTATTGTCGAAACAGATGTTCCTGAACAGCAAGCACCTGTTCTCCTCTTGTACCATCCTGACTCTCTGATTCTGCCATTTCTTTATTTAGCATAAAAGGTTCAAAATAAAAATACTGAAGATACGGTGATGGAATGAGTTGAAGCTTTTTAATCAACTCTGCAATTCCTGGAACCTTGGGCACATTCTTTACAATCTGTCCGTCAAATGCCCCTCTGTCAATTAGTTCCTTCATAACTGGTTTTCCATCCAGCAAAATCTCTGTCAGATAACTTAGATGATTTAAACCAACCATATGACAGTAGATTCTCTCCGGCTCTGCATCACACAGACGAGCCGCGTCCATATGCATATTATAAGGCACATTGCATAATCCGACACATTTTATTTTGGA
>JAETTS010000837.1 GCA_021769025.1 Enterocloster bolteae | reverse complement strand
GAACAGGGAAAAAACGTCACAGGCAGTACAAGGGTTGACTTTTTGTGCAATAAGACCCAGACGGAGAAGAGCCTGCAGGATTTGATCCCGGAGGGGACAGAAAATATTTTTGTAATCTCCTGCGGTTTGGGAATCCAGACAGTTGCGGGTATGGCAGGGAAACCTGTATTTGCGGCCAGCAATTCACTGAATTATACAGGCCATCACGGCATGGCACTGACGAAGAAGAGCTGTGATGCCTGTGCACAATGCTACCTGAATATTACCGGAGGTATCTGTCCTATCGTTGACTGCTCCAAGAGCCTGGTGAACGGACAGTGCGGCGGTGCGAAAAACGGAAAATGCGAAGTGGACAGCAGCAAAGACTGTGCATGGGAGAAAATCTACAGGAGACTGGAGAAACAGGGCCGTCTTGAAGAATTTTTAAACCAGCCTGTACAGCTTCGCGATTATTCAAAAGTAAACTTCAAAGTAATTAATGATTATGTGAAATCAGTCCGTGAAAACCGGTTTGAAGGCTATTACGGCGGTATTCATCCTTCAGAGCGCAAGGAGTTCACGGAGCATCTTCCTCTGGAACGTTTCCCTGATCCGGAAGTTGTGGTAATTCCTCTTTCCATGCATGCAGGCGCTCCGGCGAATCCTGTTGTACAGGTAGGAGATACTGTTAAGGTCGGCCAGAAGATCGGTGAATCAGCAGCCTTCATAAGCAGTCCGGTACATTCCAGCGTCAGTGGTACAGTCATTGCCATTGAGACCCGGAAACATGCCACAAGAGGCGAATGTCTGTCTGTTGTGATCCAGTCAGACGGAAAAAATACTCTGCACGAATCTGTACAGCCTCACACCAATCCGGAGAACCTGACACCGGATGAAATCGTTGAGATTGTCCGTGAGGCCGGAATTGTTGGTATGGGCGGTGCAGGCTTCCCGACATCCGTAAAATTAAAACCTGCAAAACCGGTGGATACGATCCTGCTGAACGGCTGCGAATGCGAGCCTCTTCTGACTGCAGACCACAGAGTTCTCTAAGAATATGCAGATGACGTGATCTATGGTCTTAAAGTGATGCTGAAGACTGTAGGCGCCCAGAAGGGAATTATCGTTATTGAGGATAATAAGCCGGATGCCATTGAGCTTATGAAAGAAAAAACTGCAGAATGCAGTGATATCGAGGTTGTAACA
>JAETTS010000836.1 GCA_021769025.1 Enterocloster bolteae | reverse complement strand
GCGGCCTGAAAACCAATGCCACAAAGACCATCGGAGTCGTGATTCCGGAATTGAACAGTATATTTTGCTCAGAGATCATTACCGGGATGGAAGATATTTTAAGAAGCCATGGCTATGCCACGATTATTTGTGACTGCCGTACAGACAGAGTGCTGGAAAAGGATGCGGTGGAGTTTCTTACCAGAAAGCGAGTGGATGGGATCATCAATATGCCGGTGGATATTACCGGAAGTCATTTGGCTGATTTTCAGAAAACAGGAAAACCCATGGTGCTGATTGACCGCTAGATTTTAGGAGTAGAATGCGACAGTGTTCTGGTAGACAATGAGAAGGCAGCCAGAGATGCAGTAGATCTGCTTTTGGAAAACGGGCACAGAAATATCGGGATCATCGGCGGTCCGAGAGAGGTATCCACTGCCAAAGAACGCCTGGAAGGCTACTGTAAAGCCCATAGGAATGCCGGGGTCCCGGTAAGGGAATCCCTGATTTACCATGGAGACTACACGATTCAGGGCGGTGTGCAGGCATTGGAAACACTTGTCAGCAGAAACCAGGACATGACAGCTGTGTTTGTGACAAACTATGAAATGACTTTGGGAGCGGTGATCGGGATGAATGAGCTTGGCATCCGCATTCCGGAGGAATTATCAGTCATTGGATTTGATAATCTGGAGTTTGCCAGAGCCTGCAGCCCCAAACTTACCATTGTTTCCCAGCCTACAGAGGAAATCGGCAGGGAAGTAGCCAGAATCATTCTGGCCCGTCTGGAGGGCAAAGAGATAGAACGGATCACGAAAAAGCTGCAGACAGAAATGATCCTGGGAAAATCAGTCAGCAAAATCTGCAGGTAGGCCCTCCGGCCGCAGCGCAGTAAACCATGGAAACAGATCATATGGAGGAAGAAATGGAGAAACCATATTTATTAGGCATTGATATTGGAACGAGTGCCTGCAAGATCGCAGTGTTTCACCGGGACGGAAGAGTAGCTGCCCAGGCCACAGGCGATTATCCGGTTTATTACCCAAAAGAGGGATGGGCGGAACAAAATCCGGATGAATGGTGGAGCGCTGTATGCGATGCCATCCGAAAAGTCCTTTCCGATGGGAAAATTGCTCCGGAAGAAATTGCAGGTATAGGGATTGACGGACAAAGCTGGTCAGCCATTGCAATTGACCAAGAGGGAAA
>JAETTS010000835.1 GCA_021769025.1 Enterocloster bolteae | reverse complement strand
AATAATATCTGGTTCTCAGTCTTAAAGGTCCTGCGGCATCGTGCAGCAGGGCCTGTTTTGTTGTAAGTCCGGATACATCAGCTCCTTTGGGAACGGATACATAGACGCTGCGGGTGTAGTAAAATGGGAACATGTTCCCTCCGTTTTTTAGAATATATTTCTCACTGGGGAGTGTTTTTACAGGAACCGGTTCCAGGTCAACCTTCATATTTACACGCTCAAAATTATCGAATCCATAGTCTAAAAGGGCGGCCGTATCGGACCATGCCCCATTGACGGAATTTAGTACTACCACCAAAAGAATGGTGCTGCCCCGCTTGGCAAATGTGACGAGCGTACTTCCGGCAGCCTCGGTGTAGCCTGTTTTTCCGCCTACGACACCGTCATAGGCATAGTCTCTGCCTTTCATCATTTTGTGATGATTTAAAAGATAACGGGTTTCCGGCTGCTTGTTTGTGGGAGGGATCTCGTACAGATCCTTGGTGACAAATTTACGGAACAGCGGATTGAACCAAGCAGTTCTGGCAATTTTAGCCATGTCTCTGGCTGTAGTATAGTGCGTTTCGTCAGGCAGGCCATTGGGATTGTTAAAATGGGTTTTTGTGCACCCGATCTGCCGGGCGCGTTCATTCATTAATTCTACGAATTTTTTTGTGGAGCCGCTGACTTCTTCTCCGATGGCAATGGACATTTCGTTGGCAGATTCCAGCATGACGGCCATCAGAGCCTGGGTTACGGTGAATTCTTCGCCAGTGTCTGCGTAGATACTGGAGCTTCCGGGTTCAATTCCGTAGGCCGCGGTCTCGGAGACAGTCATTTTGGCAGATAAATCCAGATTTTCACAGCCCAAGAGTGTGGTCATGATTTTGGTGATGCTGGCCGGGTACTGTTGTTTGTCGATGTTTTTGGCATAGAGGATGGCTTCCGTGTAGACATCCATGACGATGGCGGATTCGCCTTCTATCTTGGGACCCTCGGGCCAGCCGGGGATGGAGTCCGTGGAGGCATCCTGGGCATAATATTGGGTGTGGGGGTCCGGTGTGGGGGTTACGGTCTGGGTATCTCCTTCTGCTGCATAAATGAATGCAGGCTGGCTTAATAGGAGAATTGTGCATAAAAGGCCTTTGGCGGCCAGCAGCAAACGGTTTTGTTTCTTTTTTGTCATTATTTAACAACCCTT
The DNA here is from genome assembly GCA_021769025.1 of Enterocloster bolteae. The sequence goes on along the minus strand of JAETTS010000835.1, from coordinate 6 downwards.
CTTTTT
>JAETTS010000834.1 GCA_021769025.1 Enterocloster bolteae | reverse complement strand
ACCAGCAAGGCTGTGGAGGAGATGCTGACCTTTTGCCTGGATCCGCTAGCCCAGATGCTGCAGCAGGAAATTAATCGCAAGAGGGTAGGAAGAAGAGAGCTCCAGAAAGGCACCCGGCTTTTGATTAGCACCATGCGAGTGAAGCATATTGATATGTTTGACATAGCCGCACAGGCGGATAAGCTCATAAGCTCCGGCATTTATACAGTCAATATGATTCTGCGAGCATTGGAGGAGCCTCAGATACAGGAGGAATGGGCCAATCAGCATTTTATAACAAAAAATTATTCTACCATCCAGGAGCTTCTGGAGGAGCAGAGTAGGAAAGGAGGAAAAAAAGATGGAGCATCCGAATGAAGGAAAACAGAAAGGAATCTATTATTGCTTTCAGAAGGGGGAAGGAAATGTACATAAATTATATATTTATGATGATGTGAAGCAATATGGAGCATTTAATTGGTCCACCTGGGAATATGACCCGAGCGATACATCGGCAAAATATTTCCGGGACCAGCTGGAAGCAATTCCGGACACGGATACCATTGAGCTGCACATCAATTCGAATGGCGGTTCCGTAAAAGAGGGAGTGGCAATTTACGCACAATTGAAACAGAAAGCAAGCAGAAAAATAGGTTATGTGGATGGCGTAGCGTACAGCGTAGCCTTTTTGATTCTCCAGGCATGTGATGAGAGAGTCATGGGCCTGGGAACGTCAGCTCTGGTTCATAATATGTGGATGTGTGTAGCGGGAAATGCCAAAGAGCTCCGGAAAGCGGCAGATGATTTGGACGTGCTGATGGAATCCAACAGAAAGGTCTTTCTTGAGAGATCTAATCTGGACGAAGCGAAGCTCATGGAGATGATGGACGCAGAGACATTCCTCACACCGGAGCAGTGTCTGGAATATGGCTTCATTGACAGAATTGATAGCTACCAGGCAGATGAAACGGATATCCAGGAAAAGCTTAAGCAGCAGGTGCGGCAGCTTTCCAATGTGATTGCGAATCAAAAGTCATTCCGGGAGCATCTGGGGGCCCTTCACCAGTCTGTGGCAGCACCTCTGGTGCAGGAACCAGCACCCCAGCAGGAGAAAAAACTTGCAAACCAATTAACCAATCTTTTTAAAAACATGTAAAGGAGCGATAAGATGAAAAACAAAGACATTTTGGCAATGGAAAAAGCAAAG
>JAETTS010000833.1 GCA_021769025.1 Enterocloster bolteae | reverse complement strand
CCATGAAACAACAGGTCCAGCTTGCATACATTTAAAGGAGTAGGAAAAAATATTGGCCTCTAGGGAACAGTAAAAATTGTGGCAAATGGATTATATGTCACATGCACGGACCCTGGATTTATACATTTCAGGAAGAAGAATATCCCTCATCCACGGTCTTTAGATCTTTGGCTGTTAACCAAGATGTTCTATCCATTTCAAGGCCTGATACAACTCTCCCTCTCCTCAGCAACTGAGTTGTAATGAAGGAGTGAGAACTCTGAAGCTCTGGAAGGAGAGTGAGCGAATGGGTGTTCCCTGGCTCAAAAGTGAGTCTCTGGAAAAGCCACTGCAGAAACTGGTCAGTCTGGGTGGAGGTAGTTAGCAAGTAAGCTATGGCATTTCCCAGTGACATCACCGGTAGTGTCTTCCCTGGAAATTCTCTTGTATCCAGGAGACACTAGAATGTTCTGTGATGTCAGCAGTGTTGTGGTGACACCAACTGCCTGAGCGATTTCCCTTCATTTCCTAATGGGTTCCCGAGGAGGCATGTTCTCCAGGATCCTCAGTCTCTTTCGGAGGGACAATCATATCCATGTAGACACCAGACCAAGGCAGAGGGAGGCCAGCCCTCCATCACGTTGGAGAAGAAGACGAATGGAAAGGTCCTGGAGGAGGTCACGTGAGTACTGGGCAGGGCAAGGGGGGCTTCCTGGAGGAGGTTGGCTTGAGCTGGTCCTTCCAGGAGTAGGACGTATGATTTAGAGCCTCAGTCTTCCTAAATGGCTGACCCAGACTCAACAATTTCTGATCATTAGTTTGACAGAGAACCAAGAACTGTTATATGTCAAGGGGCTTTCCTAGGATCTCTTTAATGTCATGGGCAGTGTCAAAGAATACCAGGATGTGCCTGTGTAAGAATAACAAAGTGTCTCTCTCAGGATAGGCTGTTGAAGCACTTCATTCTCAGCTGTGTCCTGTAGACTACGTGGGTAATTGATGCCAAGAGGGATACTCTCCTGGTCATATATCATGGTCTCAGTTACTTTGTACTTGAACACACGTGACTAGGGATTCAAGATGGTAAACAGTTTGGACTCAAGGACTTACCTGCCTCACATCATACATTAGCTGAGAAGGTCCTCCAATTCTTCTTGTTTAGGCCAGCTTTAGAATTTCAGTGCAGAAGAATGGCTGTAGGAGGTATGG
>JAETTS010000025.1 GCA_021769025.1 Enterocloster bolteae | reverse complement strand
ACAGGTCTAGTTCATACCCAAAGCTTCCGGCCATGGCTACTGCGCCTCTGGTCTTAAGCGGTGTCATCCGGCCGTTCTGATGGTTAGGCGCGGTGGACACGTGGGATCCTACTGTTGAGATGGGATATCCAAAGGAAGTCCCATACTGAATGGAGATCCGGTCAATGGCATCGGTATTGTCGCTGCACCAGATCTGGGGGCAATAATACAGCATGCCTGCGTCGAAGCGTCCGCCGCCGCCGCTGCAACCCTCCACTAAAAGATCGGGATAATTTATATGGAGCCGCTCCAAAAAATCATACAGCCCCAGCACGTACCGGTACAGAACCTCCCCCTGTCTGTCCGATGTGGTCATCGCAGAATAAACGTCTGAGATGCTCCGGTTCATATCCCACTTCATGTACTCAATATTGGCACTATCCAAAACGGCTGATATCTGGTTGTAGATAAAATCCACCACCTCTGGCCTGGAAAAATCCAAAACCAGCTGGGAACGTCCTCTCACTGGCTTTCTCCCTGGTATGGCAAATGCCCAGTCCGGATGGGTTCTGTACAGTTCACTGTCCTCAGAGACCATCTCTGGCTCCACCCAGATTCCAAACTTCATACCCAGGCCATTGATCCGATCCACCAGGGACTTTAAGGTTCCTCCCAGCTTCTTCTCGTTGGTCTCCCAGTCGCCAAGCCCCGAATAATCGGTATCACGCTTGCCAAACCAGCCGTCATCCAGAACCAACATTTCCACGCCCAGTTCCTTTGCCTGTCTGGCAATCTCATAGATCTTGTCTCCGGTAAAGTCAAAATAGGTTGCTTCCCAGTTATTGATCAGCACCGGTCTTGGAATATCCCGATATTTCCCCCGGCACAGATGATACCGGTACAATTTATGATAACGGCGGGACAAGGCTCCAAGCCCCTGGCCGCTGAAAGCTATCACGGCCTCCGGTGCATAAAATGCTTGTCCTGGCTTTAACTCATAGCAAAACTGCTCATTCTGAATTCCCATGGAGATCCGTGTCTGATTATACTGGTCCTTCTCCACTTCCCCCTTGAAGCTTCCGCTGTAAACCAGAGAAAGACCGTAACAGTCTCCATAATTCTCTGTGGCTTCCTGAGCCGCCAGAATCAAAAACGGGTTATACTGATGGCTGGAAGTCCCTCTGCGGCTTCCCACCACCTGGGAGCCATGAACTACCGGGGTTCTCTGAACCGTCCGTTCCATGGCATGGCGCCCATAAAATGAAATCCAATCATACTCTCCTGACAGAAAATCCAGACACGCGCTGTACACTTTCTCCAGTCTAACGGTCTCCTGCCCTCTGTTTTCTATCTTTACCGTGCGGGTGATCACATCATGCTCCGGCATAACGCCGTAATACAGTACTACCTGAAGGCCGCTTTTCTCGTCAGCCATATAGACTTTCAGCGTCTGTGCCTGACTTGCATCCTCATATACCGCCGGCAGGCCGGGAATACCGTATTTCCCGTCCTCAATCTCATATCCCTGATATCTTAAGTCACTGCCAAAACTACCATCCGCCATCCTTACTTCCAAACAAGGGGAACGATAATCACCGTTCCCCCATATTGGATATTCCTGCGGCAGTGCATCCATCGAATATGTCCTATCTCTGTCCACATCATAAGGATTTCCTGAAAATCCCCTGTCATAGTAAGTCAAAAGATACTCCATACTCCCTGCTGTCTTCCTTCCATAATACAAATGGAGAAGAAAACCATACGGATCCACTTTCATCTGATACATGCTATTTTCCGTTTCCAACGTAAACATTCGGGATAGTTTTTCAAATTGTACTGCCATAACCATTTCCTCCAACCAAAACTATCTTAATTTAATAGCACACTTTTCCCCACACTTCAATCCTTTATTTCATTTCTTTTCATTTTCGTTATTTTTACCTAATGCATAACTATATACTATATAACTATAACCATGCCATCAACGTAGCTTTGGAGTCATTATAGTACATCTCTTTGCAAATCTTATTTACCACCTGTCATAGCAATTCCTTCAATAAACTGCTTCTGGAACACCAGATACAGAATCACCATAGGCACCATAGCCAGCACAGAACCAGCCATCAACACCGGATAATTGGTAGTAAACTGACCTCTCAAAGTAGAAAGCCCTGCAGATAACGTCATTTTCTTCAGATCCGTATTGGCAATCAACGGCCACATCAGGTCTGCGTATGCGAACACCGCCGTAAAGATGGTAAGGGCAGCCATAGAAGACTTGGTAAGAGGCATCATAACCTTGGTAAAGGTCTGCCACTTGTTACACCCATCCAGGTAAGCGGCCTCCCCTACCTCATCTGGAATTCCCATGTAGGACTGGCGCAGGAAGAAGGTTCCGAAAGCGCTTACCACACCAGGAAATACCAGAGCAAACATGGTGTTGGTCAAACCAACCTTTGCTAACATCTGATACTGGGGAATGACGAAAATCTGGGACGGCAGCATCATCTGTACCAGAACGATGGTAAACAATGCGTTCTTGCCCTTGAACTCCAGCTTGGAGAATGCAAATCCGGCTGCGGAAGAGAATGCCACTGCACACAACACACGGAAGATGATAAGCAGCGTAGTGTTGACATACAGATTGATAAACGGAAGGCTTGTAAGGGCATTCTTGTAGTTATCAACCAGCCAGTTCTTCGGCAGAATCGTCGGCGGGATCTGAACACTCTCACCAGCAGACTTGAAACTGGTCAGCACCATCCACAAAAACGGGAAAATCATCAGCACTGCACCGGCGGTAAGAAACACATAAACTAATATCTTATTTCTTCTATAGTTCTTCTCTAAAGAATCCATGAATTTACCTCCTTTTCCCTTATACTTCGTAGTTAACCCACTTCTTCTGTCCCCAGAACTGGAAGGCAGTTACGATACCGATGAGGAGCACGGTCCATACAACGATAGCAGATGCATATCCTCTGTTGCCTGCCACAAACGCCTCGCGGTAGTACAGATACATAAGGGACTGGGCGCTGGTGATGGCCGGGTTGGCAGTATCGATCATCATGTAGATTAAGTCATACACTTTGAGAGAAGCCATGAGACGCATAATCATAACTACAAACAAGGTAGGAGACACCATAGGCAGCGTGATGTGGAAAAACTGCTGGATCTTGGTAGCGCCGTCTAAGCTGGCAGCCTCATAGTAACTCTTGGAAATATTCTGGATTCCGGATAACAAAAGCACTGCATCGTAACCAACCGCACTCCAGATAGCCACAACTGCACATGCCGGAAGCACCAACGCTGTGTTAGTCAGCCAGTTTACCTTGGAACCGATGATCTGGTTGATGATACCATACTCTGCATTGAAGATCCACTTCCAAACCATTGCGATTGCTGCCGGAGCCACAACCATTGGCAGGAAGTAGATGGCACGGTATGCGGTCTTTCCTGTAATCTTAGCATTTAAAAGCACTGCCGTAAGAAGGGATAGAAAGATTCCCAGCGGTACCGTCAGAATACAGAAATAGATGGAGTTCCAGGTTGCTTTCCAGAATTCTTTGTTGCCAAACATCTGGGTGTAGTTACCGATTCCTGAAAGTTCAAAGTATCCAAATGGATGTGTGGTGGAAAAACTTAGAATTACTGTTTGAATAAAGGGCCACACATTCAATACAATAAGTCCGATGATCGTAGGCGCTACCATTAAATAGCCCCACTTGGCATCTTCTGTTAACCAATTTTTCTTTCCCATTTTGCCCTCCTTCTCCATTACGGTGCTTTCGCTTCGTCAACCTGCTTCTGCATTGCTTCCAGGCCCTGATCCAGGGTCAGTTCTCCGCTATAAATCTTTAACAAGAGATCATTGACCTGAGTCTTCCAGTTAGGCCTGCTTGCATTGTTGACACTCTGCACGCCATATGGGAACATTTCCACACATTTTTCAATGTTCATATCATAATCGAACTTATCAAATGCGCCGATCCAGGTATCCTCCAAACCATTGTACGCCGGAATTGCCGCACCTGACTGTCCCTGAATCCGCTGTCCCTCCTCAGAACCTGCAAATTTCAGGAAATCAAGAGCATACTCTAAATTCTTTCCCCTGGCTCCTGTAGACTAGCAGAGGCCGTTGGATATGGTGGCTCTTCCGTCACCATTTACCGGATCCGGGCACATAGGCAGAACCGCAACATCCCATTTTCCTTCCAACTCCTGATTGTTCTCTCTCATGGACATCAGGTTCCAGTTACCTTCCAGGTACATCGCTCCCTGTTCGGAAATAAAAGCAGTTCCTGGGTTGGTCTCTGCAAAGTAATTCTGATCCGGACACCAGGCTTCCTTCTGCAGATTGATATAAAACTCCATTCCTTTTTTGGTCGCCGGATCCAAAAAGCCTGCTTTTGTTTTATCCTCGTTTAAAATGTGCCCCCCTGCCTGGTATACAAAGTTCCAGTAGCCAAGCTGGTCATCACCATAGGCCATATATCCATATTTTCCGGTTTTCTCATAAATCTGAGCGGAAGCGTCGCATAAGGTATCCCAGGTCCAAGTTTCGTCCGGATAAGCCACGCCTGCTGCGTCAAACATTTCTTTATTATATACCAGACAGACCGTATCCTTATCCTTTGGTACTCCATACATCTTTCCGTTGCTTCCCTTTGCGTTGTCTAAGGAAACCTCAGAAAAGTGCTCCGTGTAGAAATTAGGGTCCACGTCATCGTAAAGGTTGGTTACATCCGCCAGCATACCATAATCCGCATACTTTAAGATCTGGTTGGTGTGCATCCAGAAAATATCCGGAAGCTGATTGGACTCCGCTGCCGCATCCAGCTTGGTCCAGTACTCATCCCAGCTAGTTACCTGCACTTCGATTGATACATTTGGATTCTGGGCCATGTAGGCATCAACGATAGACTGCATACCTGCCCTCTGTGCGTTATCCCAAATCTGGAATGACAGTTTTACCTTTCCGTCTGCCGTCCTGCCGGATCCCTGGCATCCGCTTAAGGAAGCAACTGCCAATCCCAGGGATAACCCTAAGGCAATTCCCTTTTTCATTGTTTTTCGCATAATTTACCTCCTGTTTTTTTACAGAATCAGCGGCCGGCTGATCCTGCCTGTTGTAACAGTTCCTATGTACTCCCTGTTACTGCATGTTACAATCGCCGCGGCTTATATTACTATGAAAGTCTCGAACCCTCATGGTAGGTCTGCGCACCTGCTGCGCTGACCGTACAGCGCCAAAATGCCCGCTTTTGGCATTTTGTGTGCATCCCCCGGAGGGTTCATAGTAAACCCCCTTTCATTCATGGTGGTGCCGGGAAAGCGGCATGGGGGTTTAGCATGCAGGTTTACTTTCCTTTCGCACTAAATGATAACACCTGGAAACGGCGTCGTAAATACAACGATTTTAGGAATCATATACCAATATGCTAGATTTTTAATCTTATCTTGAAATCGAGTCCCATTTTGGTATATAATAGACAGCAGATACTCTTGCTACATGTGGAATTTAACGGAAATTAATTTGATATGCCCCAGATTTTTCAACAAACTTACGGAAGGAGCTTGTATTTTATGAGCAATGTGCTGTTTTCAGTCTTTCCTAACGAACGGTTCGTTGACCTAGGATTATATCAATATGGGTGGGAGCAATGTGCACCTCTCCATTCCTACGGACCATATGTCAGGAATCATTATCTGTTTCACTACATCATTTCAGGAACGGGAACCCTGGTTTCCATGGATTCAAGCGGACAGAACCACACATACCGCTTAAAAAGCGGTGAAGGCTTTATGATCTTTCCCAAGCAGGTAGCCACATATGCTGCTGATGAGAAGCACCCATGGGAATATACCTGGGTGGAATTTGACGGTCTCAGGGTAAAGGAGGCTCTGGAGCTGGCCGGGCTTACAACCTCTTCACCTGTCTACCATACCAATTCCAGGGATTTAAGCCAGGAGTTGAAGAATGAGATGCTTTATATCACCAATCATTCGGATCTTCCCCCCCTGCACCTCATCGGCCATCTGTATCTGTTTTTAGACTATCTGACCCGTTCTTCCTCCTGCCAGAAGCGAATGCAGACAGGGAAACTTCAGGATTTCTATGTGAGGGAAGCCTTATCCTTCATTGAGCAAAACTTCCAGAACGATATCTCCGTGGAAGATATCGCTGCCTTCTGCAATTTAAACCGCAGCTATTTTGGCAAGATTTTCAAGGATTCTGTGGGAAAGAATCCTCAGGAATTTCTCATTCATTATCGCATGACAAAAGCCGCAGAGCTTTTAAAGCTTACGGAGCTGTCGGTGGGAGATATAAGCAATGCAGTGGGATATCCCAGCCAGCTTCATTTCTCCAGAGCTTTTAAGAATGTCTACGGGATCCCGCCAAGACTCTGGCGGACGGAAAATAAGATTCTATCTTAAATCGTTCTAAATTTAAGAAGGGGGCCGAAAGGCCCCCGACATTTGATTCTATCTTCAGTTCCTTACACAGCCAAACCTAGGACTTACCTGTTTCCTGCTTCGTACTTCCTTTGTACAGTAAACAGTATGTGCGGTTTTTTAGATTTTATTCTTCTCTGAAATCCCTTACGTTTTATCGTGTAATCACATACTCCGAGATTCCCGGAAGGGTGCGGATGTCTTCCTCTCCATATATTTGAAGGGTCATCACCTTTCCCATGCCGAATCCCATTACGCCAAGAAGGGACTTGGCATCTACCACACAGCTTCCACAGTATAGATCTGCATGGAATGGGTATTTTTCCATTTTATTTACAAAATTCACAATATCATGCTGATTCTTTAGCAAAATATCCTGTCTGTTTGCAGAGTTTTTCATGTTGTCCATATTCTTGCCTCCTTTCCGGCTGCCAGCGTGCCTGCTGCCCATCTTTTTGCTGTTCTTCATTTACTGGCCGTTTTGCCTGTTTTGCCGCTTCCTGCGCATGCATTTCTCTTATTCTTAACTATTCCCAGAATCAAAACGCTTTAATCACTATCTGCAAAAAATTCATCTGGCAGCTGCAGGCGCTGCTTTCCACGGCAAAGCACCTTTTGATGTGGGTTCCCAAAGCGTTCCACGGCACCGCGCTAATCAGTAAACCGCCGGAAGATCTCCCCCTCTGGCTCCATCTGGACATGGATCTGCTTTTTCGTAGACGGATGGGTCAGGGTAAGCTCACAGGCTGACAGCGCGATGGAAGGACGCGGATGCCCGGGCATGGCCGGCCTCCCAGCGCTTCTGGCTGCAAACCCAGGATGATACCGGTTGTCTCCCCACAGGGGAAGGCCGTGGCCTGCAAACTGAACACGGATCTGGTGGTGCCGTCCGGTTAAGAGATGGATCTTCACCAACGTAAGCACCTCCTCCCCTGGTTTCTCCAGGGTCTTTATCACCTCATAGCATAATTCGGCCCGTTTCGCCCCTTTTATCCCCTTATCCACAATTCTCGACACATTTTCTCCACGGTCTTTCAACAAATAATCCACAAAGTTATCCACATTATCCACAGGTCTTCCGCATACGACGGCCATATACATTTTCTGCATCTCATGGCTCTGAACCTGGGCGCTGAGAGCCGCTGCCGCCTGTTTCGTCTTTGCAAAAACCATGATCCCGCCTACCGGCTTGTCCAGCCTGTGGATAACTCCCACATAAGGCTCCTTTCTTTCTGTTGATAACCTGTTTATATGGTTTTGTATCTCGCTGACCAGATCCGGGGCAAAAGAACGAACCGCCTGAGACTCCATGCCCACCGGTTTTTTCACAATGATGATCTCCCTGTCTTCATAAAAAATTTCAAGCATATGGCTCTCCTGCATTTATTTTTTTAATTTACTTGCATTTTTTTCGTTGCTGGTGTATAGTATACATAAAGATTGCATATAGTTTTTAAAACTACATATCAAATTATTGATATCTATATAAAGGAGGATGATTCTATGACAAAACTTCATATTAAAGATCCTGGCAGTGCCATTACCCACTTTATCGGCATGGTTCTATCTGCTCTGGCGGCTACTCCGCTGCTGTTTAAGTCCTACCGGGACACCGGAGATTTTTCGCTTACCTCCCTGTCCTTAGGGATCTTCATTGCCAGCATGATCTTATTGTATGCGGCCAGCACCACCTACCACACCCTGGATATCTCGCCAAAGGTCAATAAGATTCTCCGCAAAATCGACCATATGATGATCTTTATCCTGATTGCCGGAACCTATACACCCGTCTGCATGGTGGTTCTGGGAGACCGGACTGGATGGATGCTGCTGGCGCTGGTATGGTCCATCGCCGTAGTGGGAATTGCCATCAAAATCTGCTGGATCACATGCCCCAAATGGTTTTCCTCTGTTCTCTATATTGCCATGGGATGGGTATGTGTCCTGGCATTTACCAAGATTGTGAAAGCCCTTCCGCCCACTGCATTCGGGTGGCTTCTGGCAGGAGGCATCATCTATACGGTTGGAGGTATTATCTATGCACTTAAACTTCCGATTTTCAATTCCAGGCACCAGAATTTCGGTTCTCACGAGATTTTCCATCTGTTTGTCATGGGCGGAAGCTTATGCCACTATATCATGATGTATCAGTTTGTTGCGTAAAAATCAGGTACAACAGACAACGGCCTTAAAACCGGACACGGTTTCAAGGCCGTTGCATGTTATTGAACCTTAAGACACCGGAGGCTGGCTCTCCAGCTTGTTCTCCTCCCCGGAGGTGTTGGCAGCCTCTTCCTTCTCTGCTTTCCCCGCAGATCTGCTGGTACTCCACACAGAATTTTCCGTTCCGATCTGTCCGAAACTTCCTGCATCATCGTCTTCAAACAGGGGCCTCAGTTCGCCGTCATCTTCGCGGTCGTCCTTGGGGATATATTTCTTGAACACCGCCTCCAGAAAATAGGAATTGATAAACGCAATCAAGGAATATCCGAACAGCAGCAGCTGGGGAACCAAGGTCAGGGTAATAAAAACCAGAGCTGCATCGATGACCACCATGCCGATCGTATGAAAAATATGACGGATGGACATAAAAAACGCATTAAAGATGGTTTTCTTCACCGTGTTATAGAACCGGCTCTGCAGTGGAAACACATAGGTGATCATAGCCGTCCAGATAACCAGCATGGCTAAGAAAATAGTGACCAGGGCTGTCCGCCACATGGACGGAGTCGTAAAGACCGTCGCCATAAAATACAGGTCAAATCCCAGAATCAAGCCGATGACCAGGAAAATCATCCAGATCGCCGTCGCCTGCTTGAAGTTCTCCTTAAACGACTTGAAGAAAGACCGGATGGTGTACCCATCATCATCCCGGACAAGCCTCAATGTCACATAGTACAACGCTGTAGTGGACGCTCCCGCTGTCACAATGGGAATGCAGCATACAAACCACAGGATATGTACGATTAACAGATCCCAGAACTTGCCGATGAACCGCCATATCGGATTGTCATAGTTAAATAAGCCTGAAAGCATAGAAAAACCTCTTTTCTTAAGTTTAAGCATGCCTGAAACTTTCATGCCTTTTGGTATTGTTACTTATTATATCGAAAGTAACGTAAAAAATCAATTTATCCTGTGGATTTCATAGAAAATTAATAATATAAAAAATTGAAAACTGCCTCTGAATGTGATAGAATGCGCTTATATGCCTCCCAGCCACCTCTGGCATACCGTATGCAGGCGGCTCAACTGGCTCAAGTTTGGTTCAGACACCGTTCCTTATCCAGGCATCCTCCTCAGCGACGGATGCATACAGAGTACAAATATAAGAATGGAGAATTTACATGTCGCTAAAAGAAGAAATCAGAAAAGAAGCTGCCACGGAGAGGCAAAAATTGAAAGCTATGTCCCTGCAGGACAAAATCTGGTATATCGGGGAATATTACAAGTTTCATATTGCAGTTGTGGTCGGCATAGTCTTTGTCCTCTGCATCATTGGAACCTCTATTTACAACAGTACCATTGAAAATTCCCTCTATTGCATCATCATCAACAACCAGTCCAACGGGGAACTCAATTACGATGTTCTTACCCAGGAATTCCATGACCATATGGGATTCGGGAAGAAGCAGGAGGTTCACGCTGAATCCATATACATCACCTACAGCGATGTGGTATCAGAGTTCAGCTACGCCTCTATGGCCAAGATCTCCGCTATGATTGCCAGCAAGGAACTGGATATTCTGATCACGGATGAGGAAAACAGTGAGCGCTAGTCCTCCATGGAAGGCCTGGCGGATGTGGAGCAGGCCCTTCCGGAAGACTGATACAGCGTGCTAGAAGACCGCCTCTGCTACGGTACTACGGACGACGGACGAACCGCCGCCTTTGCTGTTGATATCAGCGGGACAGAATTTACTTCCAGAATGGGAATCTCCTTACAGCCGGCGTACTGTGGATTTATCTCCAACAGCCAGAATAGAGACACAGCCATCGCCCTTCTTCGGTATATTTTTGAGCCCTGAGGGACAGGCCGCAGGACTCAGCTACACGGATCGATGCCTTGTTGGAGGCATCGATTTTTGCATATATGCAGCATGGGCTCTGTGCCGCCCGGGTCACCAGCTCCACGATTTTCCGGCATGCCTCCCTGGCGTACCCCCTGTGGCGGTAGGGTGAAAACACGTGATATCCCATTTCCAGATACAGCATGGCCTCATTTTCCAAGAATGTTTCCCTCCAATTTCCACAGGATTTCTCTCCTTGGCTTTCTCTGGGCCTCTCCCATTGGCTTTCCCAGGATCTCTTCCTTTGGCTTTTCCAGGGCCTTTCCCCATAACTTCCATATGTGATGCCTGCTTTGCCCACAAGTTCCCCGGTTTTTTTGTCCTCTAAGGCCCAAAGGCCGTATTCATAGAATCCATATTGACAACGGATATACTGGGAAAGCTGCTCTGGCGTATAAAATATACGGTCTTCCTCCGTATCAGTCTCTTCTCTGGGGACCTTCCTTGCGTCCACTTCCTGGAACTCACGAATCAACAGCCGCTCTGTCTCTCCGATCTTCCACGGCATGCCGTAGGTTCTTCGCACCACCTGTTCCAGATACCGGGAATCCAAATCCTCCTTGTGCTCCACCACATAGGAGGCAGGCCACAGATCTCCACTTCCCCCGTTCCATAACCCAATCAAGGCCCTCCCGGCTGCTTTCGCAGCCAGAAGAGCCTCCTTCTCATCTGATATCACAATCTTGTAGACGGTTCCTTCTATCACAATCTCTCGTTCTTCCGTCATAGACAAAATCCCGCCTTTATGTTCATGTCCCTTTTATGTTCCCTCCGGATCCCTTTCCGCCTGCATTCTGTCAATCTGCCATTCTTCCAAACATGATATCCTGTCTCCAGATTCGCCATTCTGCCAATCCCCCTTTAGCACTTCTCTGGCTCCGGGTATTCCTGGTCAAAGGTCTCTGCGGTCACAGCCTTAATCTTCTGTTCCTTCATCGGACGGTCGCTGTAATCTGTCCTTACATCGGCAATTTTATTCACAATTTCCATGCCCTCTATAACCTTTCCGAATGCCGCGTAGGCGCCATCTAAATGAGGTGCATCCTTGTGCATAATAAAAAACTGGGAACCAGCAGAATCCGGATCCATAGCTCTCGCCATGGAAAGCACACCTTCCGTATGCTTCAAGTCGTTGGCAAAACCATTCTGAGAAAACTCCCCTTTGATGGAATATCCAGGACCTCCCATGCCGGTTCCGTCCGGACATCCGCCCTGTATCATGAAGCCGTTGATCACACGGTGGAAAATAAGGCCATCATAGAAGCCGTCCTTTACCAGGCTTAAAAAGTTATTTACTGTATTGGGCGCCGTCTCAGGATACAACTCCACCAGGATCTTATCTCCATTCATCATTTCGATGGTAACCACTGGATTTTTCATTTCGAAAATCTCCTTTACTTTTTCATATTCTTTCAAACGTATTCTATCAAAAGGTTGGGAGGTTGTCTACTGTTTTCTGTATCCTAAAGATACTGAGGAGCAGGGCCAGTAACCGTTTTGGAATAGCCGGAAAAGCCCTGCCTCTAACTTAAATCATTTACGGCAGCAACTCAAAGTCCACACAGATATTGGCTGTCACCTTCATCTGCCCTGGCATTACGCCCATATCGGCCGCTCCTCCTGCTTCCGCTACTGCCATTTCCATCATCTTGTTGGACTGCCCGCTGATCCCGGATGAGACGTATCTCCCGTACTGTGCGTCATTGTACTCTTCCACACGAAGCACTTTTCCCAACTGCCTTCCATCGGCCTCTGCAATGGCCTGTGCCTTTCCTCTTGCCAACTCCACCGCCTTTTCCAGCGCCTCCTTGTAAGCCTGGTCATAGGTGCTGGAAAAATATGTGACATTCTGAATCTCGTTGGCTCCACTTTCCACAGTCTTGGACAGCAGGCCGCCTACCGCTTCCATAGGCACGTCTGTAACTGTCACCTGGGTATACATGGAATAACCCACAAGTTTCTGGGTATTGCCGCTCCAGTCATACCTTGGCTCCAAAGAAAATCCTGTGGTTTTTATGGATTCATCCTCATATCCCTGTTCCTTTAAAAATGCCAGAACCTGATTCAGGGTTTCCGTATTTTTCTGCTGGCACGCAGACGCATCTTCATCCTCACTGGTGATTCCATAGACAATCTCCGCCATATCCGGCGTTATCTCTACACTCTCACTGCTGTTGACAGTGACCTTGCCCTCGTCTCCCACATCCACATTCTCAACCCGGAGCACATTGGGTACATTCGTTGTCATCTGAGGAGTACAGGCCGAAAGAATCGCTGCCACTCCCACACATCCCATAACCAAGCCATACATTTTTTTCATAATTACGCTCCTCTCTTTCTCCCTGATATCCATTGGGAGTTCTCTGATAGAGCAAGTATACCAGAGAACTCTTAGTTTGCCTTATCATTTCTCTTAATGTTTCGTAACGAATTTCTTCCATTTTTCGGAATTTTTTCTGACATAATTTGGGACTTTCGCAAATAGACAAATAGACATATGGCTGCTATAATAAAGAGCGAAAAAATACGGCATATTATAAAGTTAGGGGGAGGAAGATCTGTTGTGGAAAAGCTATTGTGGAATGAACAGCTAAACATTGGAGTTAAGCTGATAGACGATGCTCACGCCAATCTTTTCCGGATTGTGGGTAGGCTGATCGAGCTTGTACAAAAAGATTCCAATTATCAGAATGCCTGCAGGGAGGGTATAAAATATCTGGAAGACTATTCCATAAAGCACTTTGCAGAAGAGGAAGCCTACATGCGCTCCATCCGATATCGTGGATATGCAAGCCACAAGGAAATCCACGATACCTTCAGGGATCAGACCCTTGTTTCCTTAAAAAAATCACTGGAGTTGTCTGATTATTCTTCGGCGGCAGTACAACGTTTCTTGAATACCATGCTTGGCTGGCTCACCGGCCACATCATGACAGAGGATCAGGAGATCGCAGGGGAAGGATTCAAGACGTATCTGTACGATAATTCAACCCGGATATCGGTTGCCGCCCAGGCTGTCAGCCGTGCCATGGAGGACATGTTTCATTTAGACACGGTTCTTGTGGATGATCATTATCATGGCTCCAATATGGGGATGGGGTTTTTCTGCCGTCTGGGCTTTGACCTTGACGACGGCGGAAAGGTTCTGCTTCTCTTAGGGGCGGAGGATCGGCTGATCCGCCGAGGAGTAGGCCTGATCTATGGCCTTCATACCATGCAGGACACAGATATGGTTCATGAAGTCGCCCTGCAAATCTTTGAGCAGTTCCTCCACCACATGGGCAGCCTGTTTAACTCTGAGACCATATATACATGTCACAGAAGAGAACTTTTAACCAGTGATGAATTCCGTTCGGATTTCGCCACAAGCTATCCCTACAGCATGTTGTTTGAGACTCGTCTGGGACATTTTGTATTCTGTGCCCGCAAATGGAAGCCAAAGCGAAGAAGGCATATTGTGCACT
>JAETTS010000832.1 GCA_021769025.1 Enterocloster bolteae | reverse complement strand
TATCACAGTAGAGTTCATTACTGTCCGGATCTTCCAGACCAAAGAACGTAAGTATTGCTACCCCATCCATCACCAGCCTTGTATACTCATAAAACGTGGCAAACGCTGTTACCGGTGCATGGTCATTTGACGCGTTTACCTCGGCAAATACTGCTATTACCGGAAGACTGGCCTCAGAGTCTGCCGGGGAAAGGCTTATCCACCGCTCGCCCTTTATCTCATGAATCTCCATACACACGCCCAGATTCTTCCAATATTCGCCAAGCTTTGGTTCTGACACACTGCCAAACTGATATTCCAGAACAATACCCTCCATCATCCTCTTTCCAGAGTGACTATGAATCAGCCGATTGGGTTCAAACCCATCATTCATCAGCGAGTGCATCACCATCCCCCGGTTCAGGCTGTCCCATTCAGACCACCGCCGGGATATATCAAGCACCGGAATTCCCAATTTCCTTACTACATACTCATCCGGATTCACTCTCATACCATTTTCGCCAATATAGCGAAAACCAGGAATGTCTGACAACCGGATTCCCTTCTCTGCCAACGGCGATATGTCCAGCCAGACCTGTTCCAGGTCAAAGGGATACATCGTGATGGCTTCCTGAAAAATACTGGTATAGATCCGGTTCGTGCAGGGCTCTTGTGTAACAACAAAAATCAATCCCCACCGATCCTCCTTAGCTCTTCTCAGATACTCTCTATATTCCGTCAGCAGGCGCATAGACCAATAGCTGTCCCGCCAATATTCTCTGACAAATACAGCAAGAACCGGATATTTTTCACCTTTTCTTTTTTCTTCCCCTTCCGGGAAAACTGTAATCCACCGGGTTCCCCCGATTTCTTTCGATTCATAATGAAACCCTCTTCGCTCCAGTTCATAAAGCGCCCATCCCGGTTCTATACTTCCCGTTTTCTGCCGGTAATCCGGGTGTTCCTGGGGCCTTCCCGTAACCATCAGGTTCTCCGGCACATCAATCCCCTCTGCAATCGGCTTATTCACCCCTATGGCTTCCACTACCCCGGCAATCGGACTTTGCCGTTCCTGCCATGATGCCTCTTCCCAGAGTTCTATGTTCTTATAGTAAAATTTTCGGTTCAACGTCCTTCCTCCTTCAGCTCTTCTCCTGCATGTTCAATTACGCCTCTCATGACCAAAGACAAGACAATTGCCACGCCGATT
>JAETTS010000831.1 GCA_021769025.1 Enterocloster bolteae | reverse complement strand
AGAAGATCAAATGACCTTCCTCTTCTCTAATTCTGTATTCTGCTTTTAGTAATTCTGATAGATTACGCTTCCATCTGAATAAGTAATCTCGTACATTCAGTGTCCGTCTCCTGATTCATTTGGAAAATCTTCTCTGCTGACTTCTGTTGCATCACCGGAATCATCCGGCTGCTGTGGATCCTGAATTTCCGGTTCGGATGGTTCCTGGACTTCTGGAGCAGAAGGTGTCTCATTATCCGGTTCGGACGGTTCCTGGGTTTCCGGAACAGAAGGAGGCGTATACTCTGGTTCCTGATAATTTGTCTGAGGTTCCTGGTAAACAGGCTGGTTTTGCTGTACCCCAGGCTGGCTCTGATTCCCAACGGTAGCCTGACCGATGTTTCCAACAGCTTCCTCTTTTTCTTCCGTCAGGTATTCATAATGCACATATCCGGTAATCCCATTGCCTTCTACCTTCACCCAACCCGGTAAAGCAGCAGTGGCACTCCATTGTTCTCCCGTCTGAGTTACCTTCAATGACTGGGAGGTGATATCCGGGGTCTGACGGACATTCACTGCAGTCACTGTATATACGGTAACCGGTGCATCCAGTACCTTTTCCTCTCCATCTTCAAGAGCACTCTGCTTCTGGCTCTCTTCATCCAGAAACTCTACATAAAGTATCCCAAACTGCTCTATAATCCTTGGCTCTGTCCACTTATCTGCACGTACATCCTGGAAAGTATGAACCACTCCATCTTCCTCAGTCAGCACCAGGTCCCATGTTTGTGCAAGCTGTTCGCTTCCGTCTCCTGTGACCTGCCCATTTTCCACAGCCTTTGATTCTGCTTTTGTATATTCTGCATTGCTGAAGCAGCGGTCTGTTTCATTTGTTAAAACCACTTCACCTGTAAGCAAAGATAACGTTACATCTTCCGGTACCTTTTCTTCCCCGGCATCTGCCTCCATGCCTTCCGACTCTGTTGCCAAAACAGAACACGGTACACCGGCGCTCAGCATAGCAGTCATTGACAAGGCAAGCATCATTCTCACTGCTTTATTTTTCATTGGTATCCCCCTTACGCTTGTATTTACACAGTCTTTTTATATTATAACTGAATTCAATGAAAAATCAAGCAATACAGCAAATTCTCTTACTTTGCAAGCACCTGGGAAACTGCCTGTTTCCAGCCCTGGTATTTTTCATTTC
>JAETTS010000830.1 GCA_021769025.1 Enterocloster bolteae | reverse complement strand
ATACTCTCAGGCCCATATGTATTCCAGCACCAAGCCAAAGTTTATCCAGGAATTCCTGGAAGAGAAGGCGCCGGATGTGAAGGTGTGGCTGACCGTCCGCAACGACGATTATTATATGTATCGCTGGGGCAATCCGGAATTTGCGAAGGATTACCTGGCCAATATGCCAGTGGATTGCTTAAACGGCTTCTATATGGGGCCGGATGGATTCACATGGGGGCGGGATTACATAGAGCGTATTGACAATAAACATCCCCTGTTTGTAGACCGGATGTGGTATATGTTTAAAATCTGGGGACAGCTTTCCTACAACCTGGACCTTACGGAAGGGTACTTTAAAAGGGAACTGCAGGCAAGGTTCGAGCTTTCCCATGAGGATACAGAGACATTGTTTACCGCATGGAAGGAAGTGTCACAGATTATACCGGAGCTTAACTGTACCCATTGGCATCATTTTGATTTCCAATGGTATCCGGAGGGGTGCTGCATGTATCTTCACAAGCCGGTGGATAAGATTGTATTTGCCAATATTAACGAGTTTGTGGAATGCGGGGCGATTCCCCAAGGCGAGTATGCGTCTGCACAGGAATATGGGGACAGTGTAGTGAATGGAAGCAGTTGCACCAAGATCTCCCCGGTTTCCCAGGCGGCATCGATGATAAAGCATGCCCAAGCAGCAGAGGCCCTTCTTGGGAAGCTTGAGCTGGTGTCCTCTGACAAGGAGTTTCAAAAAACTCTTGGCGATATGAAGGCCATGGCCCTTCTGGGACATTATTACGGCCTGAAGGAACAGGCGGCCATCAGCCTTGCGATTTACAGAGGTAACAAAGAGAAACCATACCAGGAGGATGCAGTGGCGAAACTGACAGAGGCCCTTCCTTATTGGAAGGCATACTCTGCCAAGTCTGTGGCATCTTACATCCCCCAGGTATTGACAAGATTATGTGGCAAGGTTGATGTCCAGGAGTTTGATGAGCTGGCTGAGTTGGATATTCTTCTTGCCAGAGAAGGCTAATCAGAAAGGAAGAGAATAAATTATGAGTGCAATGGAAAAAGCTTACCAGCTGTTAAGAGAATGGAAAGGTGATAACTATATCGTTGGCATGGGAGTCATGGACCGGCTTGGAGAGTTTGTGGTATCATATGGTAAGAAGGTGCTTTTGGTTTCCATGGATACTTATCTGAAGCCTT
>JAETTS010000829.1 GCA_021769025.1 Enterocloster bolteae | reverse complement strand
TGGTCATGGGGTCCTGAAAAATCATGGATATCTTTTCTCCCCTGACCTTCCGCATGTCCTCCTCGGCTGCTTTTACCAAATCCTCCCCGTTAAACATGATTTCTCCGCCGGTAATCCTCCCCGATACCTTTGGCAGAAGGCGCATGAGGGAAAGGGCAAGGGTGGTCTTACCGGCGCCGGTCTCTCCCACCAGACCAATGGTCTCCCCCTTGTTCAGGGTGAGGGATACGTGATTGACTGCCTTGACAATGTCCTCGTCCGTCGTATACTCCACGCTCAGATCCTTAATTTCCAACAGCTTCTCTTCCATATTCCAGCTCCATTCCGTTTTTATCTTCTTAAAGCTTTCATTTCTGTTATTGTCTTCATTTCTGTTATCATCTACATTCCTGATATGATTTAATGAAGATAATCCTTAAGCATGTTCATGGACTGCTCATTGATTCTGTCCCACATCTCATACACCGGAATCTTCCAGTCACACTGCCGTACCTTCTCCGCCAGCTGAGGGCTTACACAGATGACCGATGCCTTTTGGGCAATCTTCTTCCACCCGCTCCTCTTATCCTCGTAGTAAACTTCCACATCCAGCTCAGGACACATCCTGTGAACCAGGTTCACAAAGCCGTCCGCCGACTCTTCCTTTTTGCAGATAACCGCTGCCACGGAGCCTGACTCCAGGGATTGCAGCGCCTCCATTACATCCGGAGCAACCTCCACTGTCATACCGTAAATAATAGGCTGGTAGCTTCTGGCTATGCTCCTCACCTGGGCATACTGGAAATATGTGGTAATGATTGCGTCCAGGTGTTCAATCTGGTCCCGGTGTTCCTCCAGATAATCCCGCAGCTGGTCCAGATGGACCTCCTCAACCTGTACATCCGCTTCTCTGGCAATCTGCATGGCGAACCGGTGGCCTATATTCTTTTCCTCATACACAAAAATAACGCTTTTCTTCTTGCTCTCTTCAATCTCCTTCAGGACCTTGTCCACAATGCTCCGTACCTCGTCCACAGAAAGCTGATAATAAATGGCGTTTTTAATGGATGTGACCAGTTCCTCCTCCAGCTTTTTTTTGTCCATGGATTCTGTCTGCACAATGGTCCCAATATGGGGCCTGGTAACCACCAGCTCCTGCTGCTCCAGCCGCTTGTATGCATTGCGCACCGTATTAATGCTGATTCCCAGCTCATC
>JAETTS010000828.1 GCA_021769025.1 Enterocloster bolteae | reverse complement strand
CGAATCAATACAACGGCGTTTTTCCGGCCCTGTATGTCCTGCACCGTATATCCGTCCCTGCTGCATTCAAATAAAATGTGGTTGAAATTATCCTTCAGGTATTCCTCCTCGGCCTGTATGGCAGCCAAATCCCGGTCCGAATATATGACCTTCCCGTAGGTGTCGTAATATGACACCTTCTTTTTCAGCCGCCGGTTCATCTGCTGAAAAACCACGTCTATATTTTCTTCATTCACCACCAGATTCAGGAAATCATTGCGGACCATGGAATAGTCATTGGTGACCATGGCCCGTGTGTTCTCCTCATACAGCAGCGTAATGATTGGATTCATGATTTCAATATAGGACACGTCTGTCCTGGCCTGAATCAGGGGAAATCCCGCCTCATCGCAAAGTTGTATGATGCCAAGGTCAATCTGGCGGATCCAGGTCCCCACATAACAGAGCACAAGACCGCAGCACTCACAGTCAATCAGCGTTTCAATCACTTCCTTCTGCTGGGCCACATTGTCCCAAATCGCATAAAAGGATGTGATATACAGCTGATTTTTTAGAACCCACCTGGAAATGTTATGCTCTGCCACCTCCAGGACGCTGACACTTTCAATGGGGGTATCCAGTCCTTCTTTTCCCGCAACTACCGATGCCCCGAATAATCCTCCAAACTTCAAAGCCTCCTTGATTGTCAATCCCATATCGTTACCTCATCGCTCACTTCCCCCCGGCATGGAAGGCCGGATAAAACTGAATCAAACATGGAAAAAAAGGACTTCCTGCTTGTTTCAATTCAGGTGCCTGATTAAAACAAAGCAGAAGTCCTAATACATAGTTTACACGACATGGGATTGGAATGCAACCAGCAAATAAAAATGAACCGGGGGACAATCCCCCCTACCTGGCTCCCCTGATATACGGCTTGCCCAATGCCTCCGGCGCGCTGTTTTTGCCGATGGCGCCCAAAAGGGCAACCAGGGTTATGATGTAGGGCAGCATGGCCAGAGCCTGTGTGGGCAGGGGCACACCGATGGCCTGGAGACGGATCTGAAGGGCATTGGCAGCGCCGAATATGAAGGCAGCGCCCATCATTCCAAAGGGAACATACCGGCCCAGTATGACTGCAGCCAGGGCTATGTACCCTCTGCCTGATGTCATATTTTCAGAAAAATTGCCCACCTGCACCAGAACCAGATATGC
>JAETTS010000024.1 GCA_021769025.1 Enterocloster bolteae | reverse complement strand
GCCACTGCCCGCCGCCCTGTTTTGGAGTTTTATTAGACCGATAAACTGGAATTTTCTGAGCAGGATAATAGCACTATAATATTGCAACCAGTTTTTTACAGAGCACCACAAGGTCATAACGAATCCCTTCTCGGCTACGCCAGCCCCTATTGCTCCACTCGTCCTGTGAAACATCATCCCCACCATATATTAATGCCCCATAATCAAAACCTCTGAATTGCGAAACGGCAATACACCCTGCCTGTTCCATTTCCACAATCTTTGCGCCCTCTTCTTTTCTCCGTGATATTTTCTCCGCAGTTTCTCTGAATATGGCATCTGTTGTCCAAGTCAATCCTCGAATATATGAAATTGAATTATCTGCTAAATACTGCGTGATTTTTTCGGTTGTTTCGGGATTTGTATAGATGTATCTTGAAGGTGCTATGTAATGGTATGAAAACCCTTCGTCTCTAATTGCCCCGTCCACCACAAGTATCTGACCTACTTCGATGTTTTTATCAAGAACACCTCCGCCGCCACAGAACATAACCTTGGTAATACCCATGGCATTGAATAAATCCAAATTCCCTGCACAGGCGGGGCATCCTATCTGTCCCAATGTAATTAGAATGTCATCGTCTAAAAAGCGATATATTAAGACCGGGTTCTCACCGCCAATCGTTCTTTCAAGTGTAATCTTATCCTCATTTACTAATTTATCCATAACCTCGGGGAAAAAAGTAATAATTAACTTGTCTGTTTCAAATGATTGGTCGACAAAAGACGTTGGGTTTAATTTTGCCTCTTTGTTATCATCAAATTCGAATATTGGATATTTGTTTTCCAAAATCATAGTATTGTTATGCCTCCAGTAAATATAATGTAAATTTAGCGGAATGGATCGTTTAGCGGAATCCTTTTGCCAAAATACACAGAGGAACCGCCGTCCGCAAAGAACCACTGCCCGATGAATTCCGATTTTTCGATTTGTTCTGGGAGAAATTATATCATACCCAATTATGAAAAACAATCCCCGTTCTACGTCCGTTCCGCCTATCCAGACGGTCAAGGGACGAGTAGTATTTTTTCACAAAGTGCGCGAAAAAATCTCCACTCTTAAACCCTTGGCTGTCTGGATTTTTGCCGTTGCCATTTCGCCGCCGAAAACGGGGAACAGGATAAAAAAATCCTGCCCCCGCTTTCGTCCGCTTCATTCTAACGGCAAAACCGTCTACACTACTTCGGCGGCGGGCGGTAGGTTTTGCGGTGGCTCTGCCCCCGCGCCCCCGACCTCTCCCAAGGAACAGAATGGAATGTTACGCAATAGGGCTTGAAAAGGCTTGATTTTCAAGGCGTTTCTGACACGAAAATCCACAGAGTAAGGGTTTTATACTACCCACCCGCAAAAACGGCTTCTAAACGTCCACAGGCGCGTTTTGCGCCCCTTTTCCTGTCCCGTTTCCGCCGCACTAACAAGGGCTTGCGTCAATAACTCAAAATAGCACTTGACAAAACGCTTCATGAAGAGCATAGCGGTACGTAAGGCGCTAAAAGACAGCGCCTAAGTACCGATGGTCTTCAAGTACCCTGAAGAATCTTATATGACTCCCTCTCCGGGCTACGTTATCTCTGTTTTAAAGTTAACTGATTGGCATGGTATTGATGCTCAAATAGCTGCTCGAATAGTTGTCAAGATTTTTTGGAGAAGCTAGCAAATTCTTTTAGAAGCGCCACCAACTTTTCGGAGAAGCAAACATTTTCTCGGTGAAACTATAACTTCCCGGCAATGTCAGCACACTAGCTCCGGAGTCATGATAAAACATCTGTAGACCATTTTTCACGTCGGCACTTAGCGCACGTTTTTTGGGCGCTTAGTACCGTTACGTGAAAACCTGGCGAGAGCGTGTCGGAAGATGTTTTATCATGACTCCGGAGCGGACCCTTTAGAAGCCCCCCAAGCAGGAAATTTAGGAATCTTTACACTCTCTCCTACTGGCATAATAACAGATAATAAAGAAAGATAATAACAACAAGCCCAGGGTTTACATTTTCTCCATGAATTGGTATAATGGGAACGCTCAAGCACTAAGTATTAAATGGTAAGGACGCAAACAGAAAGCAGGAAACAGCGTTAGTTTAAAAGCAGGGACACCCCCCTGGTTTTGGAAACTAACGCTTAAAGTGCTGTATACCACCTAATATGCTGCTGGAATAAAACAGGATCAAAGGCTTACAGCACAGATACCAGATCGTGTACACCGGCATTAAATTGCGGCAGGTTGGCTGAATAAGAAGGAGATCACACATGTATATTATAGTAGGACTAGGAAACCCAGGTGAGAAATATGCACATACCCGGCATAACGTGGGATTTGAAGTGATAGATATTCTGGCGGATCGGATCGGGATCCATGTGGATGAGAAGAAGCACAAAGGGCTATGCGGAAGAGGTGTACTGGAGGGACAGAAGGTAGTTCTTGTGAAGCCTCAGACTTTCATGAATGCAAGTGGAGAATGCGTAAGGGCTGTGGCTGATTTTTATAAAGTAACAGAAGAAGAGATCATCCTTGTCTATGATGACATCAGTCTGGAGCCAGGCAGGTTGAGAGTCAGGGGAAAGGGAAGCGCCGGAGGTCACAATGGGATAAAAAATATTATTGCCCATCTGGGATCCCAGGAATTCCCCAGGGTGAAGGTAGGCATCGGAGAGAAGCCTAAGGGCATGGATCTGGCGGACTATGTGCTCAGCCACTTCAGTAAGAGAGAATGGGAGCAGATGGAAGAAGCCTTTCGGAATGCTGCGGATGCGGTGACGGTTTTGATAAGCCAGGGAACGGAAGAA
Organism: Enterocloster bolteae; assembly: GCA_021769025.1. The sequence goes on along the minus strand of JAETTS010000024.1, from coordinate 11,260 downwards.
GCGATGAATCGTTTTAATGGAGGAAAGAAAGAGAGCGAAAAAGAATGAGCAAGGCATTTGTGAATCCATTAGTAGAATTGGCGGAGTATGAAGAACTGAATCGAGACCTGAATCGTGGAAAGGGGCCGGTACAGGTCAGCGGCTGTGTAGACTCTCAGAAGGTTCATCTGATGCAGGAGGCGGGGGAGACCCTTCTCTGGAAGCTGGTGGTTACCTACAATGACACCAGGGCAAAGGAATTGTATGATGATTTCCGCTGTTTCTGCGACTACGTCTGGCTTTATCCGGCTAAGGATCTGCTGTTTTACAATGCAGATATTCATGGGAACCTGATGACCAGGCAGAGAATGCAAGTGATCCGCCGCTTGATGGAGAATGAAGGCGGTGTGGTGGTGACGACTCTGGACGGGATCATGGATCATCTTCTGCCGCTGGCCATGCTGAAGGATCAGATCATTCAGGTAAGCCAGGGAGAGGTTATTGACATTGAGGCATGGAAAAAGAGGTTGGTTACCCTTGGGTATGAGAGAATGTCCCAGGTGGATGGTATGGGGCAATTTTCGATTCGTGGAGGGATCATTGACATTTTTCCTTTGACTGAGGAGCTACCCATCAGAATTGAATTGTGGGATGACGAGATCGACTCTATCCGAAGCTTTGACCCGGAAAGCCAGAGGTCTGTGGAGCAGCTTTCTCAGGTGGCGCTCTATCCGGCTACGGAGATGGTATTTACGGCAGAGCAGATCCAGAGCGGAATGAAACGGCTGGAAAAAGAGGCTTCTGCCTACGAAAAAGCGTTAAGAGCCAAGAGTAAGACAGAGGAGGCTTATCGGATTCATTCTATTATAAAGGAATTGAAAGAAAGCTTGGAAGAAGGATGGGGAACTGCGCGGCTGGAAAATTATCTGGCATATTTCAGCGACTATTCCGTATCGTTTCGGGAATATTTTCCCATGGAATCTACTGCAATTTTCCTGGATGAACCAGTCAGACTTCAGGAAAAGGGCGAGACTGTAGAATTGGAATTCAGGGAGAGCATGATACACCGTCTGGAGAAGGGATATCTTCTGCCGGAACAGACATCCCTTTTGTATTCCACAAAGGAGACGCTGGCAGGGCTTCAGACAGGGCATACGGTGATGATAACCGGCCTGGCCCAGAAGCTTCCCGGGCTGAGTGTGGAGAAGCGGTATGGGATTCAGGCAAAAAGCGTCAATTCTTACCAGAATAGTTTTGAGATGCTGATCAAAGACCTGACCCGCTGGAAGAAGGAGAAATACCGGGTGGTGCTGCTGTCCGGCTCCTTTACCAGGGCATCCCGTCTTGCGGGAGATTTGCGGGAATATGAATTAAATGCCTTTTATACGGAAGATGAGGGAAAGTCGGTTCAGCCAGGGGAGATTCTGGTGACATACGGAAATCTTCACAGAGGATTTGAATACCCTCAGATTAAGTTTGTGGTTATCACCGAAGGCGATATGTTCGGATTAAAAAAAGCCAAGAGAAAACGGAAGAAAACGACTTATGAGGGAAAGAAGATTCAGAGTTTTTCCGAACTGTCTGTGGGAGACTATGTGGTTCATGAAGACCATGGGCTTGGCATCTATCGGGGAATCGAGAAGATGGAGAGGGAAAAGACAGTTAAGGACTATCTGAAGATTGAGTATGCTGACGGAGGAAATCTGTATCTTCCTGCGACCCGGCTGGATATTATCCAAAAATATGCGGGAGGCGATGCCAGGACACCGAAATTAAACCGTCTGGGGGGAGAACAGTGGAAACGGACAAAGGCAAAGGTTAAGGGGGAAGTGAAGGCCATTGCCAAAGAATTGGTGGAACTGTATGCGGCCAGACAGGAGACCAATGGTTTTCAGTACAGCGAAGATACGGTGTGGCAGAGGGAATTTGAGGAGTTGTTTCCATATGAGGAGACAGAAGACCAGCAGGATGCCATCGATGCCACCAAAAAAGATATGGAGAGCCGCAAGATCATGGATCGCCTGATCTGCGGAGATGTAGGCTACGGAAAAACCGAGATTGCCCTGCGGGCTGCCTTTAAGGCAATTCAGGATGGAAAACAGGTGGTTTATCTGGTGCCTACGACTATTCTGGCCCAACAGCACTACAATACGTTTGTCCAGAGAATGAAAGATTTCCCTGTAAGAGTGGATTTGCTGTCACGGTTTCGCACCCCGGCAGAGATGAAGAAAACCCTGGAAGATTTGAAAAGAGGGCTGGTGGATGTGGTGATCGGCACCCACCGGGTGCTGTCTAAGGATGTTCAGTTTAAAAGTCTGGGTCTACTGGTTATTGATGAGGAGCAGCGGTTCGGAGTGACCCACAAGGAGAAGATAAAGCAGTTAAAAGAAAATGTGGATGTTTTGACTTTGACAGCCACACCGATTCCCAGAACGCTTCACATGAGTCTGGCAGGAATTCGGGATATGAGTGTGCTGGAAGAACCGCCGGTAGACCGGGTGCCTATTCAGACTTATGTGATGGAATACAATGATGAGATGGTGCGGGAGGCCATCAACCGGGAACTGTCCAGAAATGGCCAGGTTTACTATGTGTATAATCGGGTTCATGGAATTGAAGAGATTGCCAGTCACATTGGAGAGTTGGTACAAGATGCTACAGTGGTATATGCTCATGGGCAGATGCGGGAGAGGCAGCTGGAACAGATTATGCTGGATTTCATCAATGGGGATATTGATGTACTGGTGTCTACCACAATCATCGAGACAGGGTTAGATATTCCCAACGCCAATACCATTATCATTCATGATGCAGACCGTATGGGATTGTCACAGCTGTATCAGCTTCGGGGACGGGTTGGCCGTTCCAGCCGGACTGCCTATGCATTTTTGATGTATCGGAGAGACAAGATATTGAAAGAAGAGGCGGAGAAACGCCTTCAGGCTATCCGTGAATTTACGGAACTGGGATCAGGAATCAAGATTGCTATGAGGGACTTAGAGATCCGAGGCGCTGGCAATGTGCTGGGGGCGGAGCAGCATGGGCATATGGAAGCCGTTGGATACGACCTGTACTGCAAGCTTCTGAATCATGCAGTGGAGGCCCTTAGGGGAAAACGGACGGAAGAAGAAGAGTTTCAGACAGCAGTGGAGTGCGATATTGACGCATATATCCCGGCATCTTACATCAGGAATGAGTATCAGAAGCTGGATATCTACAAACGGATTTCAGCCATTGAAAATGAGGATGAGTACATGGATATGCAGGACGAACTGATGGACCGGTTTGGCAATATACCAAAATCAGTGGAAAATCTTTTGAAAATCGCATCTATAAAAGCCTTGGCTCATCAGGCATATGCCACAGAGGTGACCATCAACCGGCAGGAAGTACGGATCGACATGTTTCCCCAGGCGCGGCTTGACACGGAAAAAGTGTCGGAGGTGGTTTCCGGGTATCGGGGAAGCCTGCGAGTTCAGATGGGAGAGGCACCAGGCTTTCTCTACCAGGAACGAACCAGTAAAAACAAAGACTGTAGCATCATGATAGAGAAAGCCGAGGAAATCTTAAAGAAGTTATCTGAGACGGCTGCCCAGTGACCGATTGATCCGTCTTCCGATGAGAACAGCAGCAATGGTAATCGCGATATCCTTGGGGATAAATGCGGTAAAGGAATAGATCAAAATGGCTTTGGCGGACATTTCACCAGATAAAAGATACCATTGAAGGCCGCCGGTGAATTCCATGATCATCAGGCCGATTAAAGCCATGACTATCGAAAGGGCAATGTCTGCGTTTGGGTGATTGGTATGAAAGCGGAGGCCACAAAAGGCCGCCATAAAAGGCCATCCCCAGATATATCCTCCGGTCATACCTGCCAGTACCTGGATTCCCCCCTGGAAATTGGCAAAGATAGGAAGGCCTACAGCGCCTAGGAGGATGTATACGACGGTAGCCAATGTTCCGAATTTCCATCCCAGAACTGCGCCAGTGAGAGCAATGCCGAATGCCTGGATGGTGATCGGCACGCCAGATGGCATGGGGACAGATATCTGAGAGATCACTGCCAAAATAGCGGCAAACATAGCTGTGAGAACCAGGTGAAACGTGGAGATCACAGGCTTTGGCGATGTGGATGTTGCATTGGTTTGAGATGCTTGATTTGAAGCCATAGTTGGATTCCTTCTTTCTATGTATCGTTGTACTGTCTATTGTAACAGGTACAATATAGCAAAGAAGATGGAAAATGTCAACCATAAAAATAGTATAGTTAACAATTAAAAAGACGTTCATTTCACTATTCTAATTCAGCAGGGTGAGGTGAGCGTTTTTAATTTTGTTTTGTGTAAAATCAACAAAAAGGACAGACTGTGTGTTTTTCCAACGAAACAGATTTTTTTGACATTTTTTTTGGATTTTCGTTACATAGTGAAAAATATCCATTTAAACTACAATGATTTTTGTAAGGAAGAGGATGAGGTCGGCACATGATTTTTCCAAAATTTTATGAAAATCAGGGGGTAAAAAATGGCACAAAGTGGTAAAAAACAAAAGGCTGGATCCAGTAATTTTGGACCTAAGGGATGGTTTATTGTAATCATCTCCATCGTTTACTTCTATCTGAGCACTGCGGTGACTTCAGATGGTCTGAACGTTATCAATGATTACCTGAGCAATCATTTTCAGGTAGGGATGTCGAATCTGACAATCTTTGCAACCGTAGGCGGCTGGCTTACTCTCGTGAGTATTCCGCTTTTCACAGCTCTTGCGCAGAAGAAGGGGGCAAAGGTCACCATAATCACTTCCTTAGCAATCTTTGGAGCTGCGGTGTATTTTATTTATCACGCAAATTCTGTTCTGATGTATGGGATTGCCATGGTGATTGGCTGCATGTCCGTGGTTGGTTTCTATATGGTTGGTGCCGGGCTGCTGGGAGCAAACTGGTTCCCTACCAAAAAGGGACTGTATATGGGGTGGGCCACCTTCGGGATTCCCATCTCAGCAGCATCGGTATCTGCGATGCAGGGCGCTATGATCAGTACCATTGGCTTTGAGAATATCAGCTGGTTTTTCCTTGCTGTGATCGCCATTGCCATTGCAATCACAGCTTTGTTTGTCAAGAACAACCCGGAAGAGGCTGGTGCGTTCCCGGACAATGATCAGTCGATGACCAAGGAAAAGGCGTTGGAGATCTGGAAGAGAGGGGAGGAGCTGAAGCGTAATTCACCCTGGACCATGAAAAAGGTATTTACATATAAGGGTACCTGGATGATTGCCATCGGCTGGGGGGGTTTGTTAATGGGGGCTACTGGTATTATCTCCCAGTTTGTTACCGCGGCGGTTACCTGGGGGCATGACTTTACTTACCCGGTTATGCTGCTTTCGGTTATGTTCCCTGTGGGCCTGTTTTTCTCCTGGTTTGCCGGATGGGTGGATGACAAGTTCGGGGTTAAGAATGCGACGCTGTTTATTGCGGTTTTGCTTATGTTCGGCTCGGTGGTGTGTGCCCTGGTTGGCTCAAACCCTGTGGCTCTGGCAATCGGTGGCGGATGTTTTATGGGGGCCATGTCGGGCGGAAACAACCTGACTATGTCTGTAACGGCTACTAAGTTCGGACGCTATGACTTTGTGAATGCCTGGTCTGCAATCTCCATGATTACCCGTGTCATCTCTGCTACTGGCATTGTGCTGGTATCCATCATTGCGGACATGGCCGGCTACAAGGTTTCTTATCTGGTGGTTGCAGCTACCGTACTGGCAGCGGCCATTATTATTAAGGCCACGGATCTTACTTGTGTGGGCCGCCAGGTAGATGAGGTGTAATGGAGTTATTGTTCAGGAAGTAATGTGAGAATCCCGCTTTTGCGGGATTCTATTTAGAATAAGAGGGCTGACAATGAGTACAAAAAAGAAGATGACTTTTTTAGGCGTGAGCTTCGTCATGGCAACGCTGTCTATGCTTTGCCAGAATGTATCTACACAGATGTTAAATACAACACTTTCCCCATTTGCTGATTTTTTATGGAATTCGAAAACCATGGGAGGACTTCTGACCTCTTTTTTTAATATTGGTTCTATCGTTATGGCGTTTCTTTCTGCCCCTTTGATTGAAAAGGTTGGCAAGAAATATTCCATTATTCTGTTTTCGCTGTTATATTTTGGTTCCACACTGCTGTTTGTTTTTGTCCCCAAAGAAAGCGCAACTCTTTTTGCAAGGCTGCTTCAGGGAATCGGAAAGGGGGTTATCACGGTGGCTTGTTCTTCGGTGATTGCGGATGTGACACCGGATGAACAGATGAATGAAGGCATGGGGATCTTTGGCCTGGGCGCTACGTTTGCTATGGCTTTTGGGCCCATGATTGCGTTAAATGCTGTTGGGGTGGGAAATCATTACAACAGGATGTTCTGGGTCTGTGCAGCCATCACTGCCTGCGGGGCATTGTTTGCCTTGTTTATTAAAAAGGGGCCGGCTAAGGAGAAGACACAGGGAGAGGGCAAGCCAGACACTTACAGGGGAATTGCCCGTCTGATTGAGAAAAAAGCAATTCTACCTAGCGTAAACTATACGATTTTTTTCGCATCCTTTGCCTGTATTGTCGTCTTTTCTTCTGTTTATGCCCAGGAGATGCTGGGATTAAATGCTTCTCAGATATCCATGTTTTATATTGCTGCTTCTGTGTCTATGCTGGCCATCCGTCTGTTTGGCGGAAAGCTGGCGGATAAATATGGTGAGCTGATTATGATCGTGCCGGGGCATCTGTGCATCACTGGATTGCTTTTTATGTTTATCTTTTTGAAGGAAGGCCCTGGGGCATACCTGCTGTTTCTTTTCTGCGGCGTTTTATATGGAGTGGGCAATGCTGCGGTTCTTCCGTCTATGAATGCCATTGCCGTGGTGGATTCACCGGAAGGAAGATCTTCTGTAGCCAATGCCACATTCTATTTTATGATGGATTTCGGCATTCTGTTTTCTTCCAGCGTTTTCGGAAAAGTAATGGATCAGGCTTCATCTGCTGCAGCAGGATACAGGATCACCTATGCATGCTCTATCGTCATCTGTATCTTTTCTATGGTGCTTGCTGTGGTTTTCCTGAACCGCAAGGCAAGGGTGAGGAGAAAAAGGGGCTCTGTGGGAAGTTCTGGGGGAGCTGCTGAGAGGAAATTGATTGAGAGGGAGGACTGAGATTATGAATACAAAGAAACAGACAATCTGGACCAAAGACTTTATTCTGGTTTGCCTGGTTGCCCTGGTAACCAACATCTGCATGCGTATGCTGGACAGCAATCTTGCTTCTTTTGCCAGCGAGGCATGGAATTCTAAGGCGCTGGGGGGACAGCTGACTTCTTTTTTTAATGTGGGCTCTATCTTGATGGCGTTTTTTGCTGGGAAGGTGGTTGACATGAGGGGGCGCAGAAATTCTCTTGTGATTTTCTGCCTGGTGTTTGCCGTGCCGACGATTGGAATGGTGCTTTTGCCTCTGCCTGGGGTTGGGCTGGGGGTCCGTCTGATCCAGGGAATCGCAAAGGGGGTTGTGATGGTTGCCATGGCTTCTGTGGTAAGTGATGTGACTCCCAGGGAGAAGATGAATGAGGGCATGGGCATGTACAATCTGGGAAATACCATTTCTCTGGCAATCGGGCCTATGTTAGGCCTTATGCTGGTGGAGATGGGAGGCTATTCGTTAATGTTTATTGCCTGTGCAGTGACGTATGGATGCGGCGCCTTTTTTTCTGCTTTCATGAACTATGAGAAGAAGCGGGTGCCGGAAGAGACAAAAGGAAGGAGGGAACCGGCGGCTGTTTCGGCCAAAGAGTATAAGGGGGTCTGGGCATTGATTGAGAGGAAGGCGATTCTGTCTTCTCTGATCAATACGATTTTTTTCGGCGGCTATGCGTGTATTCTGGTTTATCTGACGATCTATGCACAGGAGGTTCTGCTTCTTTCTTCTGGCCAGATCTCTTTGTTCTATACGGTGGCTGCGGCTGCGATGCTGGTGATTCGTTTTACCACTGCAAAGACAGCGGATAGGTATGGGGCTATGGTTATGATTGTACCTGGCCATGTGGTTATGATCGGGGCGCTTTTGCTTCTTGCGTTTCTGGCTAAGTCGTCGTATGCAGCGTTTCTGGCAGCTGGCGCTTGTTATGGCGTGGGAATGGCGGCGGTTACGCCTGCGTTAAATACAGTGGCAGTGATTGATTCGCCTGGGGACCGCAGTGCCCAGGCCAATGCCTGTTTTTATTTTTTGATGGATTTCGGCATTCTTATTTCGTCCAGTTGTTTTGGCAGGCTGATGGATGCTGCTCCTTCTGTGGAGGAGGGCTATCGGGAGATGTTTTTGATCTCCAGCGGTGTTCTGGCTTTCTCGCTGTTTCTGTGCTTTTTTACTTTAAATGAAAAGGCTCGTGAACGGATGAGGAATTCTTGATGGGGAAGGGGCGGTTATTCAATAAATGGCTTCAGGCTTTCGGGAAAGGTGTAAAGCCGTAAGGTTCTTAAGATGCGGAGGGACATCATAAGCTTGTAGATGTCTTCTCCTTTCTCCAGGTCGCAGTGAAGGATTTCTTTGATCTTGGAGATGCGGTAGAGCAAGGTGTTTTTGTGTATAAACAGCATCTGGGCGGACAGGCTGGCTTTTCCGAAGGTGTCCAGATAAATGTATAAGGTGGTGACCAGATCGGTGTTGTTTTCTTTGTCGTATTGAAGGAGATCTAAGAGTTCGGGCACACAAAAGGGAAGGAGATCTTCTTGCCGTGCGACAAAATGGAGCAGTTCTTTTGGCGCAATGTCGGAGAAATAGTTTAATATTTCGTCCTGGTACTCAATGGCCAGGGAGGATGCTTTTTTTGCCTGATGGTAATGTTTGCAGGTTAGCCTTAAATCGTGGTACATATTGCTGATGCCTGCGATCAGGTGGTATTTTTCTAATTTTGGTGCCAGGAAGGCGTCGATCATCTCGTGGATATTGGCTTTTTTGGGCAGGTTAAATAAAAGCACCATCTCGGTATCGCGGATCAGGTAAAAGCAGTGGATCAGGATGGGCTGTATCTGGTGGAGCAGGCTGGCGAATACATTGGGATCCAGGGATACGGCATCATCGCTGGTTTCGATTACCATCAGGTAGAATTTATCTTTTATTTCTGAGAGATGGCGCAGGTTTACCATCTGATAGATGTAATCGTCGGAAACGGTCTGTGAGGTAATCAGGTGGTTTAGAAACTGGGCTTTCAGCTCGTTGGGGTTTCGGGTATACAGGGATTTTTTCTGCATTTCTTGTCCTACCAGAAGGCTGAGGCGGTACAGGATCTGTTTGTCCAGTTCATGGAATTGGCGGCTGGAGGCAATGCTTGTCATGACTCCGACTTCTATGCTTTTTACTTTTATGACAGCGGTCAACTGTTCTCTTTCCAGGGAGTGGTTGTATGTGTGGAATATTTCTGTCTTTTTGTCTTTTGCCAGGGATTCCATCAGATCGTTCTCTAAAAGCTGGGAGGAGATAATGGCATCGGTGGGAGTGAGTTTTCTGGATCTGGCGTGGGCGGCGATTTTCTGCAGCAGGGGCAGATCGGAAAGTTCTTCGTCGTCGTAGGAACAGAGGATGGCTTCGTTGATCGTGCCGATCTGGAAAATCGGGCTTTTCAGCAGGTCATGGGCGCGGTCCAGAAGGTATTGGTTGCCTCGGTTGGAGAAGAAGGCGTTGGTAAGGGTGCGCATGATTACGTGAACCTGCTGGTCCATGGCAATGCTGCGGGATATGGTTTCCATTACAGCTGGGCAGCAGTCTGGCATATCGATGTAGTACAGATTCAGTTTTTTCATGGACAGATTGGACGGAAGCTCACTGATGGGCTGAAGTGCCAGAAGGTTATAAGTTTCCGTGTCATCGGATATGGTGATCTTGGACAGATTGGATTTGTCTTTTATGAGATAGAGGATATTAGGCTGGGCAAAGACCGTGGTTTCTACTGGCAGCATGCTGTAAATCAGGATCTCGGTGTTGGAGCGCATGTAGCCAATGGGGTGGAAGGGGTCTAGGGCGGATAGCAGTTCGTAAAATATCATGGGTTCTCCTTTAGGGTTCTTACGGTTTGGCAGAGAGGAAATGTTGTCTGAACTGGTAAGGGCCTTTCTTTTTTAGTATTTCGAATGAGTACCCTGGCAGTGGTAAACTTAGGTATTCGTAATCGGCTGGGATCGAAAAGGTATCAATGAGTCTTACATCCCGAGGCCCATAGGTTTTGATATAGCATTCTTTCCGGCACCAGATGTTAGTAAGCCGGTTCTGGTCATTTCCGGCGTATTGTTTTTCTTGTTCATTGTAATAGCGTCTTGCCACAGCCTCCAGATCCCGGTCTTGTCTTTCGATATCTAATCCGCAGGGGGCATGGGAAATCATGGCGGCTGCGTAGGGGTATGCGTGGGTTAAGGAAACGTATACATGGGGATGCAGGTAAACCAGGGGCTTGCCTTGATGGTTGTGGACAATCTGGGAATGGATGTTCCAGTCTGCCAGCAGCTGGTCTAACAGCAGTCCGCCTCCCAGGGAGAGGTGTCTGTCTTCAGCAACGTGTTTCTGTTCTATATCACACCGCCTTTCTTGGTTTACGTATGACAGATAGTAGTGAAAGAGGGCTGCATTCTGGAATATGCTGACATTGGTCTGTAAAATTGTGGTACATGGTTTGTCATTGTTCATTTGTACAAAGTATACTACGATATTCCCTGTTTTTCAAGGTGTATGTACATACAAAAAATGCAAATTAACCAATATACTTATAAGTGAGAAGGATAAACCGTATGTTTTGGACAAATATACGATTTTTTTGAAAAGGAGGATATCTATTTATGAACTATGTTAACCAGACAAACCCTGGAAAGCTTGCCCGCAGTGTTTCTATTATCGGTGTTGGATGTACGCCTTTCAGAGAAATACTGAATTCCCCGGAAACGGAGGGCTATACGGAAGGTGACCTGTTCGGCTATGCGGCTCTGTCTGCCATGGAGGATGCAGGAATCACTCCTAAGGATATTGATTTCTATTATCACGGCTGTGCGTCTCCTTTAAACGGCTCTAATTATCTGACGCCTAACATGCAGGTTGCGGAATGGGCCGGCCTCAGAGGAAAAGCATCTGTTCACCACTCGGAAGCGTGCTGTACTGGATATCTGGCTGTGGATGAGGCTATGAAGGATGTGGCATCTGGCAAATATAATTGTGTTCTGACTGCCTGTGTGGAGTTCGGCGATGCGCTTGCCATCCAGGGGAAGCCGGCTCACATG
>JAETTS010000827.1 GCA_021769025.1 Enterocloster bolteae | reverse complement strand
CGCGCCGATGGGCAGCGTACATCCGATGGTCTTGGCTACAACCACCGTGCAGAATACGCTGAGCACCACAGTCAGGCAGATCATCGTGTTGCCGGGGTACTGAATCATCAGCCGTACAAAATTCACCACAGCCAGGACCACGCCGACCATCATTCCAACACGAATCTCCTTCCAGACCACCTTTAGAATATCTGTCGGCTCAATTTCCCCCACTGCCATACCACGGATAATCATGGTACTGCTCTGGCTTCCGGAATTTCCTCCCGTATCCATGAGCATGGGGATAAAACTGACCAGAAGAGGAATCGCCGCAAAAGCGGTTTCATATCTTACAAGAATTCCTCCGGTGATGGTGCTGGACAGCATTAAAATAAGCAGCCAGGGAATCCTGTTTCTGGCAAGCTGGAATACGCTTGTTTTCAGATAAGGCTTTTCACTCGGAAGCATGGCGGCCATCTTTTCGAAGTCCTCCGTGGCCTCCTCTTCTATAACCTCCATCACATCGTCGACGGTAATGATACCCACAAGCCGTCCTTCCCTGTCCACCACCGGGAGACACAAAAGGCCATAGCGGCTCATGGTATCCGCCGCCTCCTCCTGGTCGTCCGTGGTGACAGCCTTGATCACATGGGTATCCATAATGTCCCCCACCTTTGTTTCATAGGGGTTCATTAGCAGGTCCTTAACGGTAATCACACCTTCCAACTGGCGTTTTTCATCCATCACATAGCAGGTGTAAATGGTCTCCGAATCAATTCCATGGCGCCTGATGTAGGCAAAGGACTGTTCCACCGTCATGTTCTTTTTTAAGCCCACATACTCGGCAGTCATAATACTTCCTGCGCTGTTTTCCGGGTAATTCAGAAACTGGTTGATTAATTTTCTCGTGTCCGCTGTTGTATTTTGAAGAACACGGCGGACCACGGTGGCCGGAAGTTCTTCCAGCATATCCACCGCATCAGCCACGTAGAGCTCCTCCACGATTTCAGAAAGCTCCTTGTCGGTGATACTGTTGATAATATGCGTTTGCGTTTCCACCGGAAGCTCCGCAAACACATCTGTTGCCAGGGCCTTTGGCAGCATGCGGAATACCACAACTGTCCGCTCCGAATCCAGCTCCTCAATAAATGTGGCAATATCTACCTCATTTAACTCTAAGAGGGCAACCTTAAGCTGGCGGTATTTCTTTTCCTCCGC
>JAETTS010000826.1 GCA_021769025.1 Enterocloster bolteae | reverse complement strand
CACACCGCGTTCCTTTTTGCGGAACCGCCCATAGGCAATCCATCCCTTTTCCGCAAGTAACGGCGTAAAGGATCCCATCCGAAACGCCAGGTTCTGCTTCCTGATACTGGTCAGATAGCGGTGAAATTCAATCAGCTCATGATTTTCTTTCCCCCCTGGGAAAGTTCTTCTGCTATCCGGGTCCGTCCAGCCGCAAACTCCGGCTTCATCCCCATAATAAATAGTCGGCGCTCCCGGCCAGGTCATCTGTATAATGGCGGCCGCACGGAAAATTCCAAAATTGATCCCTTCTGATGCTGCCAGGTCTCCCTTGTAATCCAGGCGTCCCACTGTTCGGTTCGTCCTTGTGAGGAAACGAGAGTGATCATGGTTGGAAATCTCATTCATCGCTGCCAGAAGAGATGTGGTCTGCATTCTGCTCATATTGCTTAGCATAGCACACATAAACGCCTGGCTGTTCTGATACAGATGTTCGTCCATTCTGTCACTGTGTTTTTCCAGTCCTGTAAGGAACCAGGAAAGCGGCTCCATAAAGGCATCATAATTCATAACCGTATCCCATTGGTCCCCTTCCAGCCAGGAAGATGCATCCCCGTAATGTTCAGCCAGAATCAGAGCTTCCGGATTGGTTTCCTTCACCACACGGCGGAAATCTTTCCAAAAGCGGTGGTTCATCTCCGGCGAATGTCCCAGATCAGCAGCCACGTCAAGCCTCCACCCATCAATATGATACGGCGAAGACAGCCATTTCTTAGCAATATCCAAAATATACTGGTAAAGCTCTCCAGAGCCCTCATAGTTCAATTTTGGAAGTGTGTTATGGTCCCACCATCCCTCGTAGGAATCATTATCAGGCCAGCCATTCTCGTTTGAAAACCAGAAGAAGTTCCGGTAAGGGCTGTTGCCATCCACATATGCTCCGGGAACATAAGCGCCAGCCTTCTCATATATTTTCTCGCGATCCAGCCACTTATTGAAAGAACCGCAATGGTTAAATACACCATCCAGAATCACCCGCATGCCCCGTTTATGAACCTCATCCATAAACTTTGCAAAAAATTCATCGCTGGCCTTCAAATTTGCCTCATCGGCCGTTCGCACAGAATATTTTTCTGCATCTTTATTATCAATGGCATCCTTGTCCACGAGCCCGTCCGCATCTTTCACAATGACTCCATAATGGGGGTCCACATGTTCG
>JAETTS010000825.1 GCA_021769025.1 Enterocloster bolteae | reverse complement strand
TTTTCTCTCTTCATAATACTGATACAATGCCTGTCCATGAGAACACATGCCTTTGTAAGAGTCCTGCCTTTTGCAGGAACAGGAGTAATCATTGATGTAGCTTCCTTTTCCTTCCAGCCTTACGGTATAGGATCTTCCGTCCTCCTCCACAATACCGTCGATTCCGAACTCACCTTTCCAAAAAGCCTTTGTCTGCATCCTGACTATTTTCATGGGATCCTTTTTCTTCCTTTACATTCTTTCCGGTGCCTCAAATCCCAACAGATCGATACAGGTTTCCAATATCCGCTTCGTTAAGGAAATCAGGCGGATGTAGCTGGCCTGGCGCACGGCATCTTCTTCCTTTAAGATCATGACGCTGTTATAAAATTTATTAAACACATCAGAAAGTTCATAGATAAACTGGCAGATCTTATGGGGCGCAGTCTCAGCAAAGCTGGCCTCTATCACTTCGTTGTACTTTGTCAGTTGAAGCATCAGCCCTTTTTCTTCCTCCGACGCTGCCGGAAGGATCGGCTTGTTTTCATCGTCTTTTGCCGCTTTTTCTGTCATCTCCTGGTATTTGGAGAGAATGGACTTGATACGGACAATGGTATAGAGGATATATGGGCCTGTATTGCCTTCAAAAGAGATAAACCGATCCATATCAAACACATAATCCTTCGATGCCTGATTGGACAGATCACCATATTTCAACGCGGCCAGGCCAATCACCTTGGCCGTCTGCCTGGCTTCCTCTGCAGAAACAGTTCGATTTTCCATGATCCGGTCATACACAGCGTCATCGATCTCCTGAATCAGATCTTCCAGGCGCATGATGCCGCCTTCTCTGGTTTTAAAAGGTTTCCCGTCCTTTCCATTCATGGTTCCAAACATCAGATGCACCATTTCCGCATCTTTTCTCACATAACCGGCCTTTTTGGCCACTCGAAACACCTGGATAAAGTGAAGTTCCTGCCGTTTGTCTGTAATGTAAATGTATTTGGAAGGAGCCAGATCCTTCTCCCTTTCAAGAATGGTTCCCAGGTCAGACGTGGCATAAAGTGCGGCCCCGTCGGATTTCCGGATAATGCAGGGAGGTAATTCCTTGGAATCCGTCTCTTCTGCAATATCCACCACCAAAGCTCCCTGGCTCTCATAGGCAAGGCCTTTATCCTGTAAATCCCTGATGAGTCCAGGAATATAGGCCTGCGCATCGCT
>JAETTS010000824.1 GCA_021769025.1 Enterocloster bolteae | reverse complement strand
CAGCTGGCCGTTTAACTGCCTGGTCTCCAACAGGTATACTTCCAGCATCTCCAGGGCATCTGACTCAAAATATCCCATAATACACTCCGTCCATTACTGCTCCTTATACCACACGCTCTGGTTCTTGCCATGCCGTTTGCCATAATACAGTGCCTTGTCCGCACAGCCAATTCCTTCCTCCAGCCCTTCCTGCTCATGGAAGATGTGAAGTCCCAGAGTCATGGTACAGAAAAAGCCCTTATCGCCGTAAGGTATCATAAATTGTTCCACCTGCCGGCGCACCTTCTCACTGAGTTCATATGCCTCGTCCTTTGTCACATTAAAAAGAATTAAAAGAAACTCCTCGCCGCCCCACCGGACCACTCTGTGTCTGCGGCAGTTTGATTCCAGGATATTGGCAATGCATACCAGCGCCATATCTCCCGCGTCATGGCCGTATGTATCGTTCACCTGCTTGAAGTCGTCGATATCCGCCATGATAAATACGGTTTTTACCTCATCCTGACCGCAGGAACGCATATCCTCCATCAGATCTCCCACCACATACCGCCGGTTATACAGCCCCGTAAGCCCGTCCCTGTAGGCCATATAGTTAAGCTTCTCCATATTATTGCGAAGCTCCCTGTTCTGGCGGTCCAGGTCGTCCCTCTGCTTTTTCTGTATCAGATGCGCACGGATTCTGGACTGAAGCTCCTTTTTCACAAAAGGCTTCTTGATATAATCACATGCCCCCATAGAAAAGCCTTTTACCACATCCTCGTCGCTGGACCTGGATGTAAGAAAAATAATGACGGCATTTTTATGGTCTAAGTCCTGTAATATCTTATACAGTTCATATCCGTCGGCATCCGGCAGGACCACATCCAAAAGGATCAAATCCGGCTGGCACTGTCTCAGCTGCTCCTGAGCCTCCAGTCCGCTGTGAGCCTCACAGATTATGATACTCTCCTCCTTCAGCGCTGTCTTGATTTGTTCACAAATCAAAAGACTGTCATCCACAATTAGTATTGTCTGTTTTTCATCCATGGACATTATTTCCCCTCCCGGCCTTACAATACGACGGCTGAATGCCTGACCGTATTCACTTCCAGCCTTCCGTTTTCTGCGTAAAATAGTATGGTCCTGCCGTAATTCTGCCCTGTATGCTGGGCTACCAGACGAATCCCCTCCTGAGCAAGGCATTCCCTTACGGCCACTACA
>JAETTS010000823.1 GCA_021769025.1 Enterocloster bolteae | reverse complement strand
CCGGCACATCAGCCCGGTAAATTCCTCATAGGTAACCGTTTCCAGGTCCACACCCTTAAGCAGTGCGGTTAATTCGTCGCTTATCTCGTGGTCATTCTTCTCCATCTCCTTTGTTTGTGTGAAAATCTTATCGTAGATCTCTCTTATCAACACAGCTTAATTCCTCCAATTTGCAGATATTAAGTTTTCCTGCACAGGTATCCGTGCATTATATCCTCCATATTTTTAATCTCCTGCTACTGCCCCACCCCGCCTGCAACATACTCCTGCGGGATTAAGCAGCCTCCCTGCTCTTTGTCCTTTTCAGTCCGTTTATCGCCTTCGTATAGATCTCCGGCGTCATCTGCTCCAGCTTTTGTATCCTGTCTCTGGCCAGTACATCTTCGATGGGAACCCCCGTACGCCTTAACTCCTGCTCCAACGTTATGATCTGCATACCCGTGATCCAGACTCCTTCCGGTCTCTGTCCAGTATCCTTCTGCCCTTCTGTTTCCTGACCGGTTTTCTTCTGGCTCCCTGCTTTCTGTCCTGTCTTCTGCTGTCCTCCAAAATCCTGCTGAATCTCTGTACTCTGGCCTGCATCCCCGGTGTTCTGCCGACTCTCGGAATTCTGCTGATTTCCCATATTCCGTCCTGCATTCTGCCATCCTACAGCATTCTGCCGGTTATCTGTCTCTTGTACTGACTTCTGCCTGCTTCCGGCTTTCTGTCTGGGTTTCAGCTCGAATACTTTAACTCCTTTGCCGTTTATAATCTCAAGGGCATCAATCTCCCGCTGTTCGTTATAGGAAATAGACTGCACTGAGAATCTGTCGCTCGTTACAAATTTATTATCCTTCTTCTGGATTGTAACTTTTTCTGCCGGGAGCCAGATAAACGGGGCAGTATATAGTTCCCTGCCAACACCCCAATTGAAACAGGCACGTTTGAAGGAATCCGAAGCCTGCCCTTTCTCCTTCTCCGAATAGCTGGTCGTTCCTACATCCTGTTTTGCTATCCACTGGCTTTTTGCCTCATCCCAAATCTCTACAGTACAGTACAGATTCCCATCTATGATCTGATGGCTTCTCTTCCACCCAAAAGGCGTAAAAGTTTCATCCAGAATCTTCTGGTCTACACGGGCATCTTTAAATAAAAGAAGACTTAAACCTCTCTCGTTGATCGTCGATACCCGGCACTCAATTTCATCCGCCCTCAGCAAAC
>JAETTS010000822.1 GCA_021769025.1 Enterocloster bolteae | reverse complement strand
GAGTGGCATGACCGTACTAACTGGATGGTATGACCCATCCGAGGACGCCAGGAACAGTGAGTGTGATGACTGCTCTGGATTTAACTATATCCGCTTTGAGTGAGGAGGGAATGCAAAATGGATGTCAATAGGATCACAGTGGAAACCCCGTTGGGAACTATCATTGCAAGCCCAGCAACGGACCCAAACCATCCTGGTATCAGCATAGATTTGATACGGTCAGGATATGACGGAGAGCTGAGCCTGGGCCTTGTGGAATTTGCAAATGATGAGGGGGATATTCCTGAAGGTAAAGGGCACATCATTACCCGAGTATGGGGTGATGGTAGACAAGAGGACTACACCGAACGTGTTATCCATGAAGGTGTTGAGGATTTTTTCTGGGTTGAGGAGCGCGAACAATATATTGTGCTGTGCAACCCAACTCAGGCATTGGGGATGATTGTTGATCTCGGCAATGGTCCAAACACCGAAAACGGAGACCGAACCAGCCAATATTTTACTATTGCAAAGGGACGTCAGCATCTGGATAAAACTGTATCGGTTTTGCTGATTGAGAATACTTGTGGACTGCCCAAGGATAAGCAGTATTACACGCTCCATATGATCGACAATGTAAATGACACTCCATGCGAGCTTTACCACACAAATGACCTTAGTGATGAGGCTCTTATGGATCTGTTGAAAAAATCCTGGATGGGTTGGAAGAAAACACAAAGTGGAAGAGAAATTGAAGAATTACAGCTGCCATATACCATAAATTGAATAATCAGGAGGAAAATATGTGTATCAAGGTAATTATCAATAATGGAGTTGTCACGGAGGTGCTTTCTGATGGTCAGGCCGATATTGAGATCATTAGCATCGACAAAGATTATGCAGATTATGAGAAGCTTCGTACATATGAGCGCGAGCTGCATGAAGTCAACAGTTTGAAGCGTATCGACTTTTCGGTGGCCAATTTTGAGGATGACTGATAATTATGATGACTAGGGGAAGGGATCTGGATAATTGTATGGAGGATTCGCGCCATCCTGGACAGTGGCCCATGGTTGCCCGCAGGAGTTGGGTGACCATGAGCCACCTATCTTCACTCAGAATCGGGCTTACGTTGAAGCCTCTCTGTAAGAGGTGAACATATTTTTCAATGCCTGGGAACATTTTGCAGATTAAAAAAGAGGGGACATCTAAGGTGGATTTCGAA
>JAETTS010000821.1 GCA_021769025.1 Enterocloster bolteae | reverse complement strand
AAGGCCAATATCCTGTCCACGCTGACCTCTAAGATATTAGGAACCATGTTCCTTAATGGGGCTACCCTGGAGGAGTGTGTGGATACCATCAGTGAGACTCTCCCCATCTGTCAGGTCAGGCAGGTGGCTTATTCCACTTTCAGCATACTGCAGGTATACCACAACGGGGATGCGTATCTGGTGGAATATGATAATCCCGGATGCATATTTATCCGGGACGGAAAGCTTATGCAGATTCCGAAAAATGTACGGGTCATGCAGGGCAAGGAAATCAATGAATACAGGTTCAAGGTCAAAAAAGGCGATGCCCTGATTCTCATGAGCGACGGCACCATCCATGCAGGGGTGGGTGAACTGCTGAACTTTGGATGGCTGTGGCAGGACATTGCGGACTATGCAGTGAGACAGTATCCTCTGACCGTGTCGGCCATGCGTCTGGCCGCCAGCATCAGCAGGGCCTGTGACGAGCTGTATCAGTTCCGTCCAGGGGATGATACTACGGTGGCGTGCATGCGGATTATTGACAGCAAGCCTGTTCACCTCATGACCGGACCTGCAAGGAATCCGGAAGACGACGTTCGTATGGTCCAGGATTTTATGGATGATCCCAATGCCAGGACCATTGTATGCGGGGGAACCAGCGCCACTATCGTGTCCAGGGTGCTGGGGAAGAAACAGGATGGATCACTGGATTATGTGGATCCGGAGATACCTCCCATTGCATACATGGACGGTGTGGATTTGGTTACGGAGGGAGTTCTTACCCTTAACCGGGTACTTCAGCTGCTTCGCAGGTATGTGAAAAATGAGACTGTATCCGAAGAATTTTTTCATGAATTGGATAAGCCCAACGGGGGGTCTATGGTGGCCAAGGTGCTCATAGAGGACTGCACGGAGGTGCACCTGTATGTGGGGAAGGCAATCAACAGTGCGTACCAGAATCCGGGACTTCCCTTTGACCTGGGTATCCGCCAGAATCTGGTGGAACAGCTGAGGCATGTGATTGAGGAGATGGGAAAGACAGTAGTGGTGACATATTACTAATGTTGTATGTCATTTAATACTTGCTTTTTCAGGGTAAATATAGTAGATTTCTAGTGTTGATATAATTTTAACAAACTCGAATTGTGATATAGAAGCAGACATATATGGGATAAGCCAATGATATGTAATGCGCAGGAGACCATAGGACGGTCTCCAAGTG
>JAETTS010000023.1 GCA_021769025.1 Enterocloster bolteae | reverse complement strand
TGTAGTCTCTGTTCTGGTGATTCCCCTGTTCTCTGACAGTTAGCCAAATGCAAAAGTTATCTACAGAATCCATTTTTTGCCCTAGCCGGCAAAGTAGCTTCGGAGTAACTATGGTACGTCTGTAGACCATTTTTCACGTCAGCACTTAGCGCCTGTCTTTTAGGCGCTTAGTACTGTTACGTGAAAACCTGGCGAGAGCGTGTCGGAAGACGTACCATAGTTACTTCGAAGCGGACCTTCCTCCAAAACACCATTCACCCTTCAAACTCCCTTAACTCCCTTCTCCTCCTCAAATAATCCGGAATCTCCCTCTCAACAATCCCCCAGAACTGCCTCGAATGGTTCATCT
The DNA here is from genome assembly GCA_021769025.1 of Enterocloster bolteae. The sequence goes on along the minus strand of JAETTS010000023.1, from coordinate 13,991 downwards.
CCCTCCGATGAGCCAGTTCATGAACCACCACATAATCCTGCAGCTCCTCCGGCAAAAGCACCAGTTTCCAGTTATAATTCAGATTCCCTTTCACACTGCAGCTTCCCCACCTGGTAGCCTGCTGACGGATGGCAATCCTTCCATAGTCCACCCCCATCTTTTTTGCCCACCACATGGTCTTCTCTGTCAGCACCTTCCTGGCCTTTTCCCGATACTCCCTGATCTCCTCTTTCGTATAAACCGGCTGATTGGAAATCCTCTCCTGAACCCTCTTATAATTCTCCTCAATCCATTCCCTGTGGCTTTCCGCAAATTCCCTGGCCCTGGCATCCGACATCCTCATGGGACACCGCACCACCACCTGGCCGTCTCTGGTAACCTGAAGGGCCATGGTCTTTCTCTTGGAATGGACAATGCGATATCCTATCACAGACAAAACCGCCCCTCCAAAGCCAGAAACTGGTCAAACAGCATGCGGCTTACCCTAGCTCCGAACATCGTAGCCGGATGCGCCGGATAATACATAGCATCGCTGAAGTTTTTATTGAGCATCACCAGCACATAGGGGCCATAAGGCGTATAGATAATGCCACCGTCATTTCTGCAGGCATCCATACTCCCACTTTTCGATGCCACGTGCACCAACACCTCATCTGTATTGTCAATGTCCATATAAACCGGCGGAAAATCTTTGATGATCATGCTGTTGTAATGTTGTTTCTTCAAAATATCAATCATCTTTGCATCCGAAGAAGGACTTATCAGTTTCCCCTGAGCCAGACGTACAAAGATACTGGCATAATCCTTAGGTGTGGTTGTTCCCAGCTGATTGCTTCCATCAAAATGTAGGGTACTATGAAGAGCCGTATCCTTGCACCCCAGCTTTTGGATACAGGCATTGATTGTATCCATCCCCAGATAATCGATCAACATATTCGTAGCAATGTTGTCACTGACAATGATCATCAGTGTGGCCACATCTTTTACGCGAAAAGAGGCCCCTGGCTCCAGAGCACACAAAACACCGCTCCCCTCTGTCACATGCTCCGCCTGATACGTTAACATATCTTCTAAGCTGCCATGTCCTTTCTCGATCTCATCAAACAGGCAGGCCAATATGTAGGTCTTTATGGTGCTTGCCGTCTCAAAGGTATCCTCTGCACCGATGGCAATCACATGGCCGTGGAAATCATCTGCGTAGATTCCCATGGTTCCGTCATAGCTTTTCAGTTCCGCCTCAATCCGCTTCTCCAGCGTAAATCTTGGATCCATATCCCTTCCCTCTCTTCTCCTATGCAAAAATGCTTCCTACCGCATACAGGCTCTCCTTCAAATCCTGCCTGTACCATGGGCTTTCCAGGCAGAGGCTATTATACACCACGCCTCCGCTTCCTGTTTTTCCCGTAGAATGGATATACATGCCATCCCCCATATACAGGGCAATGTGTCCTGGAAAATACAACAAATCCCCTGGTTTTTTATCCTCAGGCCGTATCTGGCAAACCGGATACCCTTCTACAATCTTCGCATCCCGGTATATTAAGATCCCCTGCAACATATAACAGGTGGAGGTAAACCCCGAGCAGTCGATTCCTGCCGTAGATCTTCCGCCCCACCGATACTGAACTCCCATGTAGGTCTTTGCCGTCTCCACCACATCCTGCCGAAAGGCCGCCTCATCCCATATCTGTCTCTGGCATACCCTGCCTTCCCACACGCCTTTCTGAGAAAACATTTTATCCCAGAGATACTGGTTCCTCATATACCCGCATCTTCCGTCTGCCAGACGCACATGAGCCCATCCGGCTTCCTCCGAATCCCAGTCCAACACCTGGACCAGGCTCCCCCGAAACAAGCTTAGAATCCTTACTCCCTGAACCCTTGGCAGGGAAAGTACATCCACACAAAATCCCCCTACCACCTTCAGCTGCGAATTCTCCCACTCCATTGCCTGCTCCCTGTCCATCTGGCACACGTCTTCCCCAGGAATGTATCCTGTATACCCGTAGAATGTCCTTACAGGAAGATAACCTCTGGTCTCCTTGCCTGTTACCTCCAACAACATGCCACAGAGTCCTTCATCGGCAATGGCCGAAACCATCTGCCCCTTAGACTCCATCACTTCCTCTGGATGCCCATAGATGGTACTGATTGTTTTTTTCACCACGCAAAATCTCATCAAGCTCCCCCTTATCTTAGTCTCAGCAGATTCCTTACCCGTTCTTCCATTCCCCCACTTCCTTCTGATTTGCCAGAACAAAATGATCCGGCCTCATCTCCACCCAGTCTGGTGTATCCACCGAGTAATCATGCATTTCCGGCTCATACACCAAAAGCTTCTTCTCCCTCTCATGTCTGGGATCCGGCATGGGAATCGCCGATAAAAGCGCCCTTGTATACGGATGGATCGCGTGGGTGATCAATTCTTCCGTCTCCGCCATCTCCACAATCCGCCCTTTATGGATCACCGCAATCCGGTCTGTTATAAACCGCATCACCGACAGATCATGAGCAATGAACAGATAAGTGATCTGCCGCTTCTTCTGCATGTCTGACAGAAGGTTCAACACTTGAGCACGAATGGACACATCCAGAGCAGAAATTGGCTCATCCGCAATGATGAACTCCGGATTCATGATAAGAGCCCGGGCAATCCCGATTCTCTGTCTCTGCCCGCCGGAAAACTCATGGGGAAACCGACTGGAAAACTCCGGAAGCAGGCCTACATCCAGAAGTGCCTGTTCTACCCTTGCTTTCCTGTCCGCTTCACGGATTCCTTTCTCAATATTTAAAAGCCCCTCACTGATAATATAATCCACCTTCGCCCGCTCATTTAGAGAGGCCTGGTGATCCTGCAAAATCATCTGAATCTCATTAATTACTTTCTGGTCCAAAACCGGCGAGATCGTCCCATTGATCTTGTCCCCTTTATACAGAATCTCTCCACCAGCAGAAGGCACGATTCTCATGATGGCCCGCCCGATGGTCGTCTTGCCAGATCCGGACTCCCCAACCAGGCCGAAAGTCTCCCCTTTGTAGATCTTAAAATTCACCTTCTTGACAGCTTGAAACTTCTTCTTCCTCTCTCCGAAGGTCACTTCCAGGTCTTTTACCTCTAACAATACTTCTCTCTCCATCACATCAGACCTCCGTTCCGAATCTTTTCCACCACTGGAGGAGGCTCCACCTTAGGTGCTCGTGGATCCAACAGCCAGGTCTTGGCTTTGTGGGTAGGAGAAACCTGAAAATACGGTGGTGTCTCCAGAAAATCAATCTTCAGCGCTCTGGAATTCCTTGGCGCAAATGCATCGCCTTTAATCTCTGAAAACAGGTTAGGAGGTGTTCCGGGAATGGAGAAAAGATCGGTTCCCTTCACTCCCACCTGAGGCAGCGACGACAAAAGAGCCCAGGTATACGGATGTCTCGGGTCATAGAAAATATCCTCGCTGGTTCCAATCTCGACAATATCCCCTGCATACATCACAGCCACCCGATCCGCGATATTGGCCACCACACCCAGGTCATGGGTAATCAGTATGATGGACAATTTATATTTGTGGCGCAACGCCTTTAACAAATCCAGAATCTGGGCCTGAATGGTCACATCCAAAGCTGTTGTAGGCTCATCACAGATCAATATCTGAGGCGCACAGGCAATGGCAATGGCGATAACCACCCGCTGGCGCATGCCGCCGGAAAACTCATGAGGATACTGGTAAAAACGTCTCTCCGGGTGAGAGATTCCCACATCCTCCAGATACTTTAAGGTTTTCTCTTTTGCCTCCGCCCGAGTCAGATTCTGGTGGAGAAGCACAGCTTCCATGATCTGGACACCTATGGTCTTTAAGGGATTTAAGCTGGTCATAGGATCTTGCATGATCATAGCGATCTCATGCCCTCGAATCTTATACCACTCCTTTTCCCTTTTCAGAGCCGTCAGTTCCATAGGCATCCCGTCGTCCGCCCCATAATACATGACTTTTCCTGCAGTGACCTTTCCGTTTTGATCCAAAAGCCCCATAAAAGACTTGGTAAACACAGACTTTCCGCTTCCGGACTCCCCTACAATGGCAAGAATCTCTCCCTTATATAAATCCAGGGAAATACCGCGGATCGCATTCAACGTTTTCCCCCGAAGTTCAAACTTGATCTCCAGATCTTCCACTGTCAACATTTTTTCAGGTATATTTTTGTCAGGCATATTTCCTCCATTCTACAGGTGCAGGCAGTCTCACTGTCTGTCCAGCCGGCCATAACAGCCCTGATCACTTTCCATTACAGACTATCTTCTACACATGGTTTTTGGGATCGGCAGCATCCGAGAATGCATTTCCGATAATATAAAATGAAATCGTCACAAAGGACAGAATAATCGTCGGATATACCAGCTGATACCGCAGAGCCGGACTGGTGATTAACGCACGCCCCTCATTGATCAGATTGCCCAGGCTTGGAATGTCCACAGGAAGCCCCAAACCAATATAAGTGATAAACACTTCATTTCCTATAGCAGCAGGAATGGTAAGGGCCATTCGAAGCATGATCACAGACACCAGGTAAGGAAGCAGATTCTTCATCATGATCCTCCAGGTAGGCGTGCCCAGGCACCGGCTTGCCACATTATAGTCCCTGTCACGTATGATCAAAATCTGATTCCGGATAAACCGTGCCATCTGGATCCATCCGGTCAGACACATGGCAAAGATCAAAGTTTTCACCCCTGGCTTTAAAATATAGGAAATCAGGATCAGAATAATGGTATTGGGAATATTGTCAATAATATTGTAAACCTCTGTCAGAATGAAATCCGCTTTCCTCACATAACCCCATATCACCCCTACAGTGATGCCAATCAACGCCTCTGCAACCGCCACGGAAAGACCGATAAACAGAGAGGTTCTGGTTCCTGCCCAGATTCTGGCCCACAGATCCTGGCCGATGGAGTTGGTTCCCAGAAGAAACATATCTCCCGGCGGAACATTCCGGTATTGCATGCCGTTTGCATCATTGACAATCATGTTGGGGTCATACTGCCCCGGCAGATAAGGCTGGATGAAGGTAAACAGAAGAAGCAGTCCCAAAAGCACTAGAAGCGCAACAGCCCCCTTATTTTTAAGGAATGCCTGAAACGTGCTTCTCCAGTAGGAGTAATTGCTGTATCCGGTTCTCTCCACATCCTCCGCGTTAAACTCTGCAAAGGAGAACAATTCATCCTCAGACATGCTGGAAGCATTCTTCGACGCTGCCTCCACGCTATCCATCAATTCCGCCTCTTTCGTATGACGATAGCTAAACTGTTTCATTATCTGTCACCTTCTTTCTTTCCAAGGCTGATTCTCGGATCCAGCAGCACCATCAGAAGGTCTCCCAGTAAAAGCCCCAGGACGCCAACACATGCATACAGAAGCACAATACCCTGAACCATGGTATTGTCATGTTTCTTAATCACTGTCACCAAGAGCCCCCCCATTCCAGGAATGCTGTACAACGATTCGATATAGATGGAACCGATCACTGTATTTAAGAATGCCGTCGGGATATACTGGGCCAGTGGAACAAAAGCATTGCGGAAAATATGCTTGAACATAACACCGCCTTCTGAGACTCCCTTGGCCTTAGCAAGCTTTACATAATCCTTGTTGCTCTCATCAACCATATACCTTCTCAGCCACATGCCGTAGAAAGCAATATTATTGAGGGACATAGACAATACCGGCAGAACCCAGTATTTCGGATTCTTGATGTCAAACAGAAGCCCGACATCCAAAAGCTGAGTACCGTAGAGCTGGATATACAGATAGTACACTGCCGCAGGAATGGCCTGAATGCACACAATAAACAAGGTTCCCAATTTGTCAAAGAACCGGAATTTATACCGGGCCATCAGCGCCCCCATGGGAAGTCCTACACATAACGACACGATCATAGAAAGGATTCCTAATTTTATGGATACTGGCACCTTGTCAGACAACACCTCGGTCACCGGCACATTGGCTCTGTAGATTCTGGACGTTCCCAGATCTCCGTGAAGAAGGTCTCTGAAAAAGCGGGCAATCTGCACTGGTAGCGGGTCTGTCAGCCCCATCTCCTGCAAGCCCACCTGAATCTGCTGTGGCGTCATCTTCTCAAAATTGGGGAAATATCCCTCAATAGGCATCAGACGCAGCAGGCAGAATACAATGGTCAAAATAATTGCCAGCGTAAGCACCGAACGCCCGACTCGTTTTCCTAAATACTTTAACATAGGTTTACTCCTTTGCTCCTTTCTCATTCAAATACAAAATCCTCTCGAAACCAGACGTGGAAAGACCACATCCCCTTTCGAGAACACTCTGTATATATCACTTTCTTTTGAACCTTATGTACCACTATACTCTTTACAAGCGCAAGCGTGCCCCTGTTTTTCAGATACTTAGGAGCCGCTACAGATTTCAGCCTCATCTGGCCTCTGCAGCAGCCCCAAAGGTATCACAAGATATTAGTTTCCTTTGTTAGCCTCATACTCTTCCATGGATACATAATGGTCAAGTACTTTCTGCCCTTTGAACCGCATCCTGGACACACCAAAAGGCGCATACTGGGCATCAAACTCATTCAGCTTCGTTGCAATATACGGGCTGACTGTAATGCTGAACGGGATGACAAGAGCGTGATCGATCAGCACTGCCTCCGCCTCTGCAAATGCCTCAAAACGAGGATTGGTATCAACGGTGATTTCCTTGGCAGCATCTACCTTGTCAAAATATTCCTGAACCACAGGTCCTGTAGGAGTTCCCTCTGTTATAGCATTCGCCATAAAGCCATACTTATAGCCTGGGTCATAGCCAGATTCTCCTTTGCTCTGATAGAACGGGTCAGTCCAGGTCTCCGGGTCTGCATAGTCTGCACCCCAGCCACACTTCATAAACGCATATTTGCCGGAACGGCGGATCTCTGTCAGGAAGTTGTCGGTAGGACCTGCCTCAATGATGATATCAATGAAATCTGAGCCTAACAGAGACTCCATCTGCTGCTCCACAACCTGGCACTCCTTATCCCAGTCCACAACCGACGGATTGTACGGCATCAGGATCTTTACTGGGAAAGTCACGCCCTCTGCAGCCAGCTCTGTCATAGCTGCGTCTCTATACTCTTTAGCCTTGGCTTCGTCAAAGGTATTGCCCATAGAAGCCATTGCGCCTACGGTGATATAATCCTCACCATCTGCATTGTACGCAAAATCAAAGGGAGTCACTGTGGACAGAATGTAATCCTCTGGCGCATTGGGTTCCAGAACCGCAACCTCCTTTGTCTTATCGAGTCCTGCAAATAAGGCTTTTCTGAAGTTCTCGTTGTTCACTGCCTTTCTCCAGTTGTCCGGTTCATACTCATCTCCGAACTGTGGATCAAAGTTAAAGCAATAGAAATAAGAGTAACTGGTGGACGGACGCTCCCGGCTTACCAGGTTCTTGGTGTCCTCACCGCTTAACCAGTCATCCAGAAGATCTGCGCTGATCTCTGCCCAGTCAACCTCGCCCCTCTTGATCATCTCCGGGCCAAGAGTGTCTGCCTCCGCATTGTAGATTCTCTGGATCTCATCAATGAATACGTTGGACGCATCATAGTTAGACGGATTCTTCTTATATACCTGTCTCTCCTGAGGGGAAAACTCTGCCAGATAGAATGCGCCGTTGTAGTACATCTTGTCAGCAGCAGTACCAAACTCCTTGCCCATCTCTTCCAGCTGCGGACCGTAAGCCGGCATATAAACCACATATACTAAGGAAGAAATAAAGTAAGGAACCTCCTTGGCCAGAGTGTAGGTCAACGTATGCTCATCCACAGCCTTTACGCCTACCTCTGAAAAATCAATAGCCGGCCATGTGGTGCCGTCCTCATCAGCGCCGCCATTATAAACCTGGCCATTATAATACTCTCTGGCATTGGCAATCACTCCAAATAAGTTCTGGGCATTGGCACTCTCATACTCCGGTGTCAACTCGTATTTCATCGCATCCACAAAATCCTGGGCTGTCACATCCGCCACTTCTGCACCGGTATTGTCCACCCATTTGGCTTCCCGCAGTTTGAAGGTCCAGGTCATGCTGGCCTCATCATAATTCCATTCTGTAGCCAATCCTTCTTTTAACTGGCCCTGGGAATCATATTCCACCAATGTATCAATACAGTTTGCCCCGACTCGCTGCTCTTCAATGGTAGAAGTCACCAGATAGTTTAAAGTAGAAGACTCACTGGAATACAGCCTTTTATATACAACCGGATCCCCACTGTCTGATGCGCCTTCTCCGTCCTTCTGGCTTCCGGCACTGGTACTTTCACCTGCTGCCTGTGTTCCTGTACTGCCTGATTTTCCTCCACAGCCTGTAAGCGCCGCAGAAGCAACCATAGCCGCACAAAGCATCCAAGCTACCACGTTCTTCTTTTTCATAAAATCTCCTCCATTTCTTTTCCTTTTTGCCTGCCCCCGCCTCTTCCAGAAAGGCAGCAAACTTGTTTATTTGCTAAACCTTCGTACCGTCTCGCTGAAATTACTGAAATTCCTCCAAGACGCCCTCGGGAATAACGCAAATCCGATGAAACCTACCGGCATGTTCCAAAGACCGGCACCTCTGTAATCCCAAGCCCTGGGGTTTCATTCATCAAAATCCAATTTCCTTCATACACTGGCCCCCCGGTATATGGATCCTCCCTACACAGAGATGGCCCGTCCAGATCCGCTCTGGTGATGATTCCCTTCCCGGCTGCCAGGTGTGCTGCCGCGCTGACCGCAATCTTACTCTCCAGCATACATCCGATCATGCACTCCACACCATAGTTCTCCGCAATACCACAAATCTTCAATGCCTGGTAGATTCCTCCAGTCTTCATCAGCTTGATATTGATCAGATCTGCCGCTCTCTCCTGTATCAGATGAACGGCATCCTCCATAGAAAACACGCTTTCATCTGCCAGAATCGGCGTATGTACCTGGCTGGTGACATACTTCAACCCTTCAAAATCATGAGCATTGGTTGGCTGCTCCACCAGATCCATCTGGATTCCCATATCCTCCATCGTACGGATGATCCGCACTGCCTCTTTCGGACTCCACCCCTGGTTGGCATCGATCCTCAGTTTGATGTCCGGTCCTACTGCCTGTCGGATAGCTTTTATCCTGTCAATATCTTTAAGCCCTTCCTTGCCGACCTTGATCTTCAAAATCCGAAAGCCCTGGTCCACTGCTTTTAAGCTGTCTTCTACCATCTCGCCAATTTCATTGACACTGATCGTTAAATCGGTCTCGATCTCCGCCCGGTTTCCTCCCAGTACCTTATAAAGAGGCTTTTTACAGGACTTTGCAAACAGGTCGTAGACAGCCATGTCCACCGCCGCTTTGGCGGATGTATTCTTCAAGATACAGCTGTGCAGCTTTTTCATGATTCCATCCAGATTGTCGATCTCCATACCGGTCAGGTTAGGAGCAATGTATTCTTCAATGGCTTCTCTTATGGACCCTTTTGTATCTCCTGTGATCACTGCCGTAGGCGGAGCCTCTCCGAATCCCTCCTGTCCGTCATCTGTCGTTATGCGGACTACAATGTCGTTCACACTGTCTACCGTGCGAAGCGCTGTCTTAAAAGGAGTAACTAACGGGATGCATACCTCTCCGGTCTCAATCTTTGCAATCTTCATCGTCTCTAAGTCCCCTTTGCCATGGAATTTCTGATGTACCGTTTTAAGCGCAGCCAGGAGTTAAAAAAAGAGGCACTGCTCCCATACCCTGCAGCTACCTCATTGCACCTGTCTTTCCTCTGTCCCTATGCGGTTGTTACAATAAAACGCTTGATTTCCTCTGAAATTAAGCGCTGACACTTGTATAGTATAAATGCTTTCTCTCAAAAAATCAAGCCTAAATTTTTAAAACCCCCCATAAAAGCCCACACACTTCAGAATAATTACCTTTCTTTAGCCAGCATGACAAATGCCCAGGCCTTTTTAAGAGAATCCCCTATCGTTCCTTAAATGTCAAACTTCCCTTCCCCATCTTCTTCCTCAAAGTACTCTCTATATTCCACATCAATCTGATGTCGCATTCGCTTCATACTAAAATAGAGATGGTCTTTCAACCCCTTTTCCATCCCTGCAATATCCTTCTTCTCCAGCAACCGAACCAGTTCTTCATGCTCCCCGATGATCCTGGTAAAATCTGTCTCCGTCACAAAATCCAACATCCGGAATCGGGTATAGTGAAGCTGCTGCTCCTGCAGAAGTTCCCAAAGCTTCTTCTTCTTTGTAGCCTCAAACCAGATCCCATGAAGTTCTGCATCCAGCCTGTAAAACTGTTCCGGCTTAAAATCCGGAGTCTGAATAAGCGCCTTCTGCTTCCTCAACATATAATAAATGTCTTCCATAATAAGAGGCCCGGCAATCTCCGTGAAATCCCGCATCACCATAGTCTCCACAGCCACTCTCATATAGATCATCTGCTTAATGTTACTCAAACTCAGCAGCGTCACGTAGATCCCCCGATAAGGAACCGTAATCACAAATCCTTGTTCCTGAAGCATCCGCAAAGCATCCCTCACCGGTGTCCTGGAGACAGAAAATCGTTCGCAGATTTCGTTTTCCTTAATCAGCTGTCCTGGTTTCAGTTCCAGATCCAGAATCTCTTTCTTCAAAACCTGATAAACCATATCCTCCCGGTTTTTAAACGTCACCTCTTCCAATTATTCGATCCCCTCTCTGCAATGTTTTCCAAAATGAGTTTTCTTTCTGCTTCATACATTATGCTCCGAAACCAGTTCTTCTACAAGTATTTTTTCCATATATTACGCTCCGAAACCAGCTTCCTTTCGTTTGCTGGTTCCGGAGCTGGTGACTGCCTTGTCTAGTGTCTTACTTTAAATCCGTAGCTTTCAGATTATCCATATCATCAAATGCCTGATTCTCTCCGCCCATAGCCCAAATAAACGTATAGTTGGAAGTTCCGGCTCCTGAGTGAATGCTCCAGGATGGACTGATCACTGCCTCCTCATTCTTCATCACAATATGTCTGGTTTCCGTGGGCTCTCCCATCATGTGGAACACCACATTGTCCTCCGGAACCTCAAAATACATATAAACCTCCATCCTTCTTTCATGGGTGTGGCTGGGCATGGTATTCCAGATGCTTCCTTCATCCAGAACGGTCATTCCCATAGACAGCTGGCAGGTTGGCAGTACATCAGGGTGAATAAACTGATTGATGGTTCTCTTGTTGGACAGCTTCTGATCTCCAAGGTTTCTCTTGGCAGCATCCTTGATAGAGATAAATGTGGTTTTATAAGAGGTATGCGCCGGTGCACTTACCATATAAAACTTAGCGGGATTCTTTGGATCATCACTGCTAAACAGAACGGTCTTCGTTCCCTTGGTGATATACAGGCAATCCTTGTACCCTAACTCAAACGTTTCGTCATCTGCCTGAATCTTTCCGGGGCCTCCGATGTTGAAGATACCAACTTCTCTTCTCTCCAAAAAGAAATTCGTACCAAAGTTCTTCCAGCAATCAATTCCCTTATCAATGGAAACAGTCTCTGTAGTGGGCATGCATCCCAGTGTCACCATACGGTCAACATGGGAATACACCGCATGTACCTCATTGGGCGCATACAGATCTTGAATCAGAAATTCCTTCCTCAGTTCCTCTGTAGTGTAGCGTTTTACATCTTTCTGATTTGCAGAATAGCGAACATCCATGGCATTACCCTCCTGATAAAATATTTTGTATTTTTTGTATACAAATTTTACATCTTTCATTATACCGCGTCTCACCCGGTTCCGCAATATGCACTTCCTCTAAATAATCGTTTATTTTTTAGTGTTTTTGCGCAAAAGAAGTACCTGCCTCCCATACATGGCAACTGCCATCAGCCCAAATACAACCACAGCCATCAAAAGACAGCCTTTGCTTCCGGGCACATCTCTCATAGGCGTATAGTATCGTCCTGTCACCATAGCAATCGCGTCCATCAGCCAATAGATCACAAATGTCTGGGCTGCAAACATAGGCAGGGAATTCCTGCCGCAAAACTGCCAGAATCTCCAATTTTTACACACCACTGCCATCAGAAGAAGGGCGCCGATTCCAAAGAACGCCACCGGAAAATAGTACGGCCCCGGAAAATAGATGCAGTCGCATATATTTACATATCCATACTGCCTAGGCCCATAATAATAGCTGAGCCAGATACATGCCGGTATCAGGAACCACACTGCCTTTTTTAACCGTTCCAAAAGATTCCATTTTGTGGTATAGTATCCGGCGATCAGGAAAATCGCAGCACCAAGTCCTGTATCAATCTTCCACGGAAGACGGTGTACCGCCGGAAAAACCATACTTAACACATCATTGAATCGATTGATATTCACTGCTGCCCAGGCCAGAATCACTAAGCTATAGCACTTTACTGTTACAGACCGATTCCCCAGAAAGCGAAACCACAGATATGCTATAACCTCCGCCATAAAAAGACCTACCAAAAACCAAACCTGTCCGATGTAAATCTCCTTTGGCTGCCCATAATAAAATATCCACATCAGCATGTTTCCCCATCCCCGGTTTAATACAGGCTGCCGGTAGGGAGGCCAGATCATACAGATGATAAGTCCAATCCCTGTTATCACCAGATATGGTACGATTCGCTTCTTCCACTTCTCCTTAAAAAACTGTCCCATATTCTTATATTTTTCAGGGCGAAATGTCATACCAGACAGAAAGAAAAAAGCAGGCATATGAAACATGAAAATCCAGCAGAACAAACGGGATGTCGAGTTCAAGATATGTCCGTATACCACCAAAAACAGCGTAAATCCCTTGGCCACATCAATTTCTGTTTTGCGCGTCGAAGTCTTGTTATCCATAGTTGAAATCCTTTTTATTCTTTATTGTAATAGTTTACCATACAACCTTTTTTGCTATTATAAACCAAATATCCTTATTTAAGCAGCAAAAAAGATCCCAGACTCATCTCCAGGATCTTAACGTGCGCGAGAGGATTCGAACCCCCGACACCTTGGTCCGTAGCCAAGTGCTCTATCCAGCTGAGCTACGCACACGTATTCATTTTGTCACATCATTTCTTCTGCAACGCTATTAATTATAATCCATAAGACACATTCTGTCAAGAAGTTTTTTGATGGTCCGCCTATGATCCGCCTATACCTGTTGCTATAGATTTCATCATTATGGTAGAATTCCATCCTCTTTTGAAAAATTATTCTAAAAGCTATAACAGACTATCGCAGAATAGCCGCTATATATAAGCTATGGCGATGAAAGTGTCTCATCCATATATTGTATATAAGCCGCATGTTGCGACAGCCCGTTTTCACTATTGCTTGTTACACTTTATTCTTCCTGATCCTCCGCCCAGCTGATGGCGCATCTTACTGCACGTTTCCAGCCCTTTACCAATGTTTTTCTCCTGTCATCATCAATAGACGCATGGAATCTTCTGTCGATCTTCCAGTTCTTGCGGATCTCCTCCTTATCCTTCCAATATCCCACTGCCAGGCCTGCCAGATAAGCGGCCCCGAGAGCTGTGGTCTCGATGCATTGTGGGCGGATCACCCCTATTCCCAGAATATCCGCCTGGAACTGCATAAGGAAATCATTGGCGGAAGCCCCTCCGTCTACCTTTAGCATATGCATAGCGATTCCGGAATCCTTCTCCATTGCTTCCAACACATCATACACCTGATAAGCCAGAGACTCCACCGTCGCACGGATAAAGTGTTCCTTGCTGGCGCCTCTGGTCAGCCCCACAATGGTCCCTCTCACATATTGATTCCAGTAAGGTGCCCCCATGCCTGCAAATGCTGGAACCACATACACGCCTGCAGTGTCTCCCACTGCCTTACAGTAGCTTTCGGATTGTGCGGCGGTTTTGATCATTCTCAGCTCATCTCTCAACCACTGAATAGAAGCCCCCGCCACAAAAACACTTCCTTCCAGTGCATACTCCACCGTA
>JAETTS010000820.1 GCA_021769025.1 Enterocloster bolteae | reverse complement strand
ATGGAGGCTTCCCCCTGGACAATCTCCACAGTCTCCCTGGAGAGCCTTCCTCTCAGTCCGTCCCGAAGTTCTGATACAATGCCGTTCATCCTGGAAAAAGTTTTCAAATAATCAATGCCAATCCCCTGATACAGCAGGCCGTCCGCCTCTGCGCATTTGGCCTCATAATATTTCCGCGCCACGTGTGACAGGTATTTGGTCGGCACACACCCCCGGTTCAGGCAGGTGCCGCCTATCTGTCCCCGTTCAAAGAGGACCGCTGACATTCGGTTTTTTACGGCCTCAAAGGCCGCCGTATATCCTGCCGGTCCTCCTCCGATAATCGCAATATCATACATCACAATTCTTCCTTACAAACAAGATAGGTTTCCTCACTCATCAGGTCCTCTGCAACTGTGTCGGCTTTCACCTTCACCAGCCAGCTCTCATAAGGGTCCGTATTCATACTGTCCGGCTCATCCACAAGTGCTTCATTTACCTTTACGACCTCCCCGTCCACAGGGGAAATCAGATCCGAAACCGTTTTTATGCTCTCAATATCACCGAAACACGTTCCTATGGTTAGCCTGTCCCCAATATCCGGAAGATTCAGAAACATGATATTGCCCAGCTTCTCCTGGGCATAGTCGCTTATGCCCAGCACCACACTCTCCCCGTCTTTCAAAACCCATATATGTTCTTTAGAAAAAAGTCTGTCTCCGCCCATAGTTACCCCTGCTTTTCCTCAAGGTGCCTCATCAATGCCTCTACCAGGTCCCCAAGCGTTCTTCCGCTCATCTCGTCCAGTGTAAACGCCACCTTGAATGTCTGTTCCAGCTCATTCACCAGAGACAAATGGGTAAGGCTGTCCCACTTCTCAACATCCGAAGCCGTAGATGTTTCCGTTAAAACCAAGCTGTCGTCCTCAAACACATCCCTGCAGATTTCCACAACCTGTTCAAATACTCTATTTTTTTCCATAAATTCACTCCTCTTTAATGAATGTTTTTTTAGGCTCATAATGATTGACAGCCAATTCATAGACTGTCTCTCCTGTCCTGTCAAACCCCATTGCCTGATAGATATCTCTTACCATTCTGTTCTTCTGTGTGGGAATATATTCAGCGGACAAGGTCTTAAACCCATTTTTCCTGACAGCGTCCACTATGCAGTTCATGACAAACTCTTCCATTCCCCGCTTTAACACTCTGCAGCTCATCAGCCACGTATCAA
>JAETTS010000819.1 GCA_021769025.1 Enterocloster bolteae | reverse complement strand
GTGCCCATCATTATTTTGACTGCTTACGACTGGTCAGATATTGAAGACGAGGCAAGAGATGCAGGTGTCACTGCATTTTGCAGCAAGCCATTGTTCCTGTCTGAACTGAGAAACTGCCTGTATTCCATTGTAAATGCAGAGGAGACGAAGGATTTGGATGACAAGAAGGATCTCAGTGCCTTGCATACAGGCCGCATTCTCCTTGCCGAGGACAATGAATTGAATCAGGAGATTGCCGCTGCCATCTTAAGCGAGGCAGGATTCTCAACGGAAATTGCAAGCAATGGCCAGATCGCCGTGGATATGCTTAAAAATTCGAAACCAGGATATTACCGCCTCATCCTTATGGACATCCAGATGCCGGTCATGGGAGGTTACGAAGCCACAAGGATTATCCGCAATCTGGAGGATAAAGAATTATCCTCTGTCCCCATCCTGGCTATGACGGCCAATGCCTTTGAAGAAGACCGCCAGGAAGCCTTGCGGTGCGGAATGAACGGACATATTGCCAAGCCTATTGATATAGATAAACTCTTTGACACGTTAAATGAAGTTCTGGTTTAATTTAGAAATCATACGGAAAAAGATCTTGCAAGGAGAAAGGGAGGTTTCTCTTTCCCTGCAAGATCTTTTTTACTTATGGATATTTCGCCC
Source organism: Enterocloster bolteae (assembly GCA_021769025.1). The sequence continues at coordinate 561 of JAETTS010000819.1, read as the reverse complement.
CCTACACCCAATGGACAACAACTACTGCCCATTGGATTTTTAGAAGCTTCCGCCTCCACCTCCATGGGTTTTGCCTGAGGATGAAGTATGGGTGCTTGAGCCGCCTGAACTGCTTGATGAGCTGTTTGATGATCGTTCTTCCTTAGGCTTTTCTCTCTGGGTAACCGTTTTATAAAGGAACAACTCGTGCTCTCTTGTAAGCCGCAGGCTGTTCTTCTTCACATAGCTGTCTGCCTCAATCTTGCTGTAGACCGAATGCAGACCAAGGCGCATGATGCCTGTAGCGATTAGGGCGGCCACAACCCCCACCGCTATAGCAATAAGAAGGGCACCCGCATGGGAAAAGGGCTCTGTGGGAATATGATCCACATCATAGGGAGTGCCTGCTTTTGCCTGGGTTATGTAGTCGTCGCACTGCAAAGCATATTCACCAAACGCCTTGGCATATTCACCGTCCTTTAAGTACGGCAAAAATTTTTCTGACATATATTCCAGCCCGGCATCTGTGACAGCCACGATTCCATAGCCGGATGTGGAGATATACCAACTCCGGTCTTCCAT
>JAETTS010000818.1 GCA_021769025.1 Enterocloster bolteae | reverse complement strand
AGTGTAGCACACTTATACCAAAAAGAAAACCCCGGCAGCCATAATTTTCCCTAACAATCAGTCGCTTACTTGCCTGCCTTCTCCTGCTGCTTCTTCCTGTCAAGTCTCCCGTACATCCACTCCCGCAAAAGCGTGTAAAGCACTGACGCCATGGGAATAAAAATCAGCATTCCCACAATTCCCATGAGATTGCCGCCTACCGTCACAGCCACCAATACCCAGATAGCCGGAAGGCCCACGGAATTTCCCACTACCCGGGGATAGATGAGATTTCCCTCAATCTGCTGCAGCACCTGGAACAGCACAATAAAGCCCAGAGCCTGGGCCGGATTTACCATCAGAATCAGGAAGGCTCCCACCACACAGCCGATAAAGGCTCCGAAGATGGGAATCAGGGCGGTAAACGCCACCAGAACCCCAACCAGCAGGGCATAAGGAAAGCGTAAGACACTCATAGCCACGAAGAACATGGCCCCCAGGATCACCGCCTCCATACACTGGCCGGTGATAAAGCTTGAGAAGGTGCGGTGGCTTAAAGAACATACATGAAGAATGTAATCCACCTGCTTCCTTGGGAAAATGGCCTGCATCAGCTTCCGGGACTGCTCCCCCAGCTTCTCCTTCTGGAGCAGCACATAGCAGGCAAATACAAAGCCGATAAAGAAATTGGTCACTGCGCTGATAATAGTCCTTGCCACGGTCATGGTAGAGGACAGGACGCTTCCCGCTCCGCTGCGGAAGAAATTCCAGGCCGTCTCCACGATCTTCTCCCAGTTCATTTCAAGCCCTTCAATCCAGGCCACAATCTGCTCATTGCTGCTGAAAATATTCTCCAGCCACTCCTGCGCCCTGGGAAGAAATGCCTCCATGCTGGCTCCCAGACTCGCCACGGTTGTTCCAAGCTCCGGAACTACCACAAACATCACCAGGGAAATCACACCCACAACCAGCACAATCGCAAGAACCAGGCTGAAAGGACGGGCCAGCTTGTTCTTAAGCTTACTCTTCGCCGTTTTCTCCCTGGAAAACAGCCACTGCTCCAGGGCTGTCATAGGCACATTTAAGATAAAGGCAATGGCTCCTCCCAGAGCAAAGGGAAAACCGATTCCCCACAGAAATCTCAGAGCGCCAAAGACTGCATCCAGTCTCTGTACGCCCACCAGAAGCAATATGGTAAACGCAATCAGAAGCATCAGCTTCCTCATGGTCTCTCGA